>CAZDUQ010000001.1:0-12270 GCA_964508665.1 uncultured Oscillospiraceae bacterium
GTGTGGACGGAGATCGAGGAGGGCCACTTCATCATGGCCAACCAGGAGGAGCTGGCGGCCTACCGCGCCAAGCTGGCAGAATAAGGAGCAAAACCTCATCAAAAAGGACTGCTCAAAAGGCATACGCCTATCAGAAAGTCGTCTCATTTGCAAAGCGGCATAGTCGAGGAGGCTATGCCGCTTCGCTTTCTCTCTCTGCCGATCAAGGCTTTGTCTGCCCTCGTCCTGTTCCGGCCCTCGAGAAGCTACACACAGCTCAAAAGCGAAAGTAGCAGGAGAGGCGCTGCCCTCTCCTGCTAATGTTCCGATATGCCCTTGCAGAGGTGGAAGTCTGCCCCGGTCATATCCCTGCCCGCAGTTTGATGCAGTCCTGCATCCGCTGTACCGCTGGAATTTGTTCCGTCACGCTGCTGTCCCCCTTTTGCGATTGCAGGGATATTTTACCGTTTTCGGAAAGGCTCTCCCGACCTTTTTGCTGAGACAGGAAGTGCGTTTTGCGTATCCAAGAGAAGGCATAACAGCGGAATGAAAATAAATGGTCTTTATGCGTCCGGTGATATCAGATTCTCCTTTTTTTAGTATCGTTGCTCCTCGATTTTGCTGATTCGCGGATTGACTAATTGTATTTGCGGATGTATAATGAAAGTGCCAAAATGCCCAAGGATCGTTATTTGCGAATGAATTTGGCAAAAAACAAGTAAAAGAGCTTGTACTCGTAAGGAGGCGGGAATGATTGGAATGTAGAAAACTGAGGAAAATCGCTCTGTGCATGGTGCTCCTGGCGCTGTTTGTGCTACCGGCAAGGGCAGCGGAGACGTCCCTGCGCATCGATGTGCCGGACACACTGCCTGCGGTGGGAGAAACCTTCACCGTCACGGTGGAGATCATCGGCAACCCCGGCCTGTGCGCGGCCCAGTACACCTTGGCCTTTGACAGCCAGCTGGTCAGCTGCGAGAGCGTCCAGGTGGGCGAGGTGCTGTCAGGCACCCTGTCAGCCACAAATCCCAACGCGTCCGGCGGAGCGATCGTGGCCGCAGCCACCACGACCCCGGTCACGGGGGACGGCGTCATCGGTGTTTTCACCTTCCGCGTGCTGAAAAGCGGCAGTGTTTCCTTCACCCTGAAGGACGGCGTCTTCAGCGACGCCAGCGGCGCGGAGATCGCCACCAATGTCCCTGCGGCCAGCGTTGGCCAGACCGGTCAGACCCAGGAGCCCGACCGGAGCCAGCCTGGCGTGCCCCAGCCTGAGCAGTCTCAGCCCGACGCGGCGGATGTCTCAGCCCGGCACTTCACCGATGTTCCTGCCACCCACTGGGCCTACAGCGTGATCGAGCGGGCGGCAGAGCTGGGCTACATCACCGGCACGGGCGACGGTGCCTTTGCACCCGACCGTGAGCTGACCCGCGCCGAGTTTGCCACCATGCTGTGGCGCATGGCGGGCAAGCCCCAGGCCACTACGGCGGCGGCCTTTGTGGATGTGGACGCGGATATCTGGTACAGCGATGCGGTAAACTGGGCGGCAGAGCAGGGCTATGTCAAGGGCACCGGTGCCGCCACCTTTGCCCCCGACGGCAAGCTCACCCGGCAGGAGACCGTCACCATTCTCTTCCGTTACAACGGCGGGCAGAGCGGCATGGAGCTGATGCTCACCCCGGTCTATGACAGCCAGTTCACCGACAGCGACAGCATTGCCGCCTGGGCAAAGAGCGCGGTGTACTGGGCCGTCTACAACGGCGTGATCAACGGCACCGGCGATAACACGGTCAGCCCCCAGGGGACGGCCACCCGCGCCCAGATCGCGGCCATTCTGGTGCGCTACAGTGCATAATATCGCGAAAAATACAGTACAATGAGGAGGGGAAACATGAAGAAACTGTTGCGAATACTTCTGCTGACGGCCCTGCTGACAGCGGCGCTGGGCGTTTGCGCGCTGGCGGCGGAGCCCACCGAGGCGGGCGTCTATGACATCCGCGGCACTGGCGCGACCCTTACGCCGAAAACTGCGGCGGGCGAAACCATCGGTGTTGACAACACGGATACAAGCTACCCCGGTTACTACGCCGGTGCGGTGAAGTTTACGGTCAGCGCCAACGGTCTGACGGCGGGCAATCAGTACCTGCTGCTGGTGGTGAAGGGCACGGAGAATGTCACCGTCAGCGCCGAAACCATCGTCTATATCGATCAGGCGGCGGCTGAAAGTGACGGCAAGATCGAATTCACCGCCTATCCCAGCGCCCTGACCAAGGGCAGCTACAGCGTGTATATCATTGGCGCCGACAAGCCGTTCAGCGCTGGCCCCGCTGCCACGTTCAGCTACTACCAGCCCTATACGCTGGGAGATGTGGACGGGGACGGAAAGATCAATCCTTTGGATGCGTTGGCGATCTTGCAACATTCCGCTGGACTGATAACGCTGACTGAGACACAGATTCAGGCAGCGGATGTGGCGGCACCTTATGGGACGATCAATCCTTTGGATGCTTTGGCAGTGCTGCAATATGCAGCGGGATTGATTACCTCGTTTTGATTGAAGTTAGGAGAAATGTATTTATGAAGGCTAAAAAGGCATTATCATTACTGCTTTCACTGACACTTGTATTGTCTATGATCGTTGTTCCGTCCGCTGCGGCCGCGACTGCACCGGAGATAAAGGCAAAGCTCGTGAAAATCGATATGTCCGAGTTTGCGGGAACCGTCAGCAATTCTATGGTCACAGAGATTTCGAGTGTTCAGGCGGGTGAAACGATCGCTTTGCAGATCGTTGCCGAGAATAACACCTCTCAGTCTTATAATCTGGCATCTTATGTTGTTAATTTAACATACGACAAGGCTGTTTTTGATGTGGTTTCCGGTAGTTATGAAGACGAAGATGAGGGAACTGTCGAGTATGCTGGCGTTGTCACACAAAAAGCCGGAGAGAATGGGTTCCCTGCTAAGTGGACGATAACGCCCAACGCAAAGGATGGAACGGCTTATTGGAGCGCGGTTGCAAATGTAACAACCGCCAAAACGAATACCGTTGAACTGAAAGCTAGCGACAAGCGCATTTTGGGTTACCTTTTGCTTCAGGCAAAAACCGATGTTGAAAGCGGAAACTCCAGTGTTGCGTTTGTCACAACGGGCGATAACACCTCCTATTTGGCGCATATTGAAAGTGGTACAACGGCTACTTTTATTGAAGGTGTAACTTATCCTGAGAGTGTGACGATACCTGTCTCTGGTGTGGACCCCACTCTGAACGCTGTTGAGTTGGAGCAAAATGAAGTAACAGCGAACGGCGCGGACGCCGTGACCCTGAGCGCCACCGCCACCTCCGCGAAGGGCACCGACATCACCAACAGCGTGGCGTGGAGCGTTTCTCCCGCAGACAAGGACGTGAGCATTGACGCGGACGGCAAGATCACTGTGGCTGCCAAGGCCGAGGCCGGTAACTACACGGTCACCGCCACCCCTGTTGATGGCAAGTCTCAGGGCGTTGCCAAGACCGCTACCCTGACCGTCAGTCGCGACACGGCTGCGGCCGCTTCCATCAGCGTTTCCGGCGATACTGAGACGCTGGATATCCCCACGGATGACGCTGTCACCGCCACCTTCACCGCCACGGTCAAGGATCAGTACGGCGATGTGATGACGAATCCCAATGTGGAATGGAGCATTTCCCCTGCCAAGGAGGGCGTTTCCATCACTAACGGCACCGTCACCGTCACGGCAAACGCAAAGAATGAAATTGCTGACAGCCAGGAGTTCACCGTCACGGCCAAGGCTGCTGACAACGTGACCGCTGAGGCCAAGCTGACCGTCCGGCGTTCGGCGGCTGTAGCCAAGACCATCACCGTGACCGCCACGGATGACACCACTGTGACAGTCCCCTACACCTCCAGTACCATTGTCAAAGCCACCTTCACCGCTGCGGTCAAGGATCAGTACGGTGCTGATTTCACTGGCGATGTCGTCTGGAGCCTGGTGAATGCCCCCGCTGGCATTTCCATCAACAGTAGCGGCGTTGTCACTGTCAAACCCGCTGCGGCTGCGTATGTTACCGTTGAGGGCGTTTCGGTGAGCGTCATGGCCGTCTGCGGCGATGCAAGAGGGATTGCTCTCCTGACCGTCAAGCGCGATACCGCCACGGCCACCAGCATCGACATCAACGGCTCCGACACCGCCGTGATCCCCACCGCCGGCAGCGCGGACAATACCTACACCTACACTGCCAAGGTCTTTGACCAGTACGACCTTGAAATGACCGATGCCACGGTCGCAATGAGCCTGAACAGCTCTGACGAGAAGGTCACCTTCGCAGATGGCACTCTGACCGTTAAGGCCGGTGCAGCCGAAAACACCACCGGCTACACTCTGACCGCTACCTGCGGCAATGCCCAACAGACCAAGACCATCAAGGTCGTGAACAAGCCGGATGCCGTGGTCACGATCTCCGGTACGCCTGAGGGGACTGTCACCTACGGCGACGATGCATTCAAGCTGACCGCCGAGGCCGCCCAAAAGGAAGCCACCGGCACCTGGAGTTGGCGCAGCAGCAATCCGGATGTTCTGACCGTTGACGAAAACGGTGCGGTCACGATTGTCGGTGCCGGCAAGGCTACCATCACCGCCGCCTATGAGGACGCGACTTATTATGGCACAGACTCTGTTGAGATCGAAGTCGCACAGAAACTCCTCGGCCTCAAGGTGAGCGTTAAGAGCAAGACCTACAATGGCTATCCTTACACCAGCTTGGAATTCCTCGATAGTGACGTGCTTGACGGCGTTTTGGAGGGTGACATTGTCACCTCCAAAGGAACCGGCATCTCCGCAACGTTTGAGGACGCGAACGCCGGTGAGGACAAAAAGGTCATTGTGACAGGCCGTTTCATTCTGGAGGGGCGTGATGGCGGCAACTACACCGTGCCCCAGCTCAGCGACCTGAACCTGACCGGTACGATCTACCCGAAGGAGCTGACCATCACCGGCGCCACCGCCGAAAGCCGCGACTATACGCCCGGCGACAAGACAGTTACGATCACTGAGGTGACCTTCAACGGCGTTGTGGACGGCGAGACGGTCGCTTACACCGCCACCGGCGAGATGGCCGACGAGAATGCCGGTAAGCAGAAAGACGTCACCGTCACCGTGACCCTCAAGGACAGCAACTACACCCTGAAGAACAGCGGGACTACCACCAAGGTCGATATCGAGAAAATCAACTGGACCGGCACGACTCTGATCGAAACCTCCGGCAAGTACGGCAGCACGGTCACTGTGGATGTCAGTTCCCTCCCCGCAGCAACGATGGTTCAAAATACCAAGCAGTACTTGATTACCGACGAAATCACCGGCCCCAATGAGTATGTGCTGACGTTGACAAATGACGCGAGTAAGGTCGGTGAATTTGCAGAATATGTAAGTACGTTCGATGGGATGGTCAACTACAACAGCTTCACCCTGACCATCCGGATCAAAATTCTGGACAAGGACACCCAGACCATCACCGCTAACAATGTCAACGTCGTCTACGGCGATACCTTCACTCCCGTTGTCAACGCGCAAACCGCTGTGACCTTCCGGCTGAAGGATGACGAGACGCTCCTGAGGCAGAACGCTGACGGCAGCCTGACTGCCATCGGCAGCGGCACGACCACCGTCACCGCCATCGCCGCCGAGACGGGCGACTACAAGTCCGCCAGCAAGGAGATCACCGTCACCATCGCCCAGCGCAAGGCGACCGTGACCGCCGACGATGTCAGCATCTATGTAGGCGAGAAGCTGCCCGAGCTGACCTACACCGTGTCCGGTCTGGTCTTCGGCGACAGCTGGATCACCGAGCCCACCCTGACCACCGACCCCGCCACAGTGGAGACGAACAAGGCCGGCGAGTATGAGATCATCTTCTCTGATTTGGGCAGCCTTGAAGGCGCTTACGACATCACCTACGTCTCCGGCAAGCTGAGCATCACCGCCCATACCGTTGTTGTCCCGGTCTCCGGTAAAACTGTCACCGTGAACCCGGCTGACAATGGCAGCGTGGACGTCAGCACCGGCAAGGCTTCCGCCGGTAAGACCGTCACCATCACCATCACTCCCGATCAGGGCTACGAGCTGGATGAGCTGCTGGTAACCGACCGTCAGGGCAATGCGCTGACCGTTACCGATCTGGGCAATGGCAGATACAGCTTCGTCATGCCCGCCTCCTCCGTCACCGTGTCTGCCACCTTCAAGCAGATGAAGCAGAGCAGCTACTACGCCGATGTTCTGCCCGGCATCTGGTACTATGACGCGGTGCAGTACGTCACCGAGCAGGGTCTCATGGGCGGTACCGGCAAGGGCTTCGAGCCCGATCTGACCACCAGCCGCGCCATGATCTGGACCATTCTGGCCCGCATGGACGGCGTGGATACCACCGCCGCCAACGGCAGCTGGTATGTCGTCGCCCAGTCCTGGGCCATGGCCAACGGTGTGTCCGACGGTACCGATCCCGACGGCCTTATCACCCGCGAGCAGCTGGCCGCCATGCTCTACCGCTACGCCGTCAGCAAGGGCATTGATGTCAGCGTGGGCGAGGACACCAACATCCTCAGCTACGCCGATGCCACCTCCGTCAGTGAGTGGGCCATGTCCGCCATGCAGTGGGCCTGCGGCGCCGGCATCATCAACGGTGTCGATGGCAGCCTCCTGCCTCAGGGCAACGCAACCCGCGCACAGACCGCCACCATGCTCATGCGCTACCTGGAGCTGGTGAAATAACAGCAAAGCTTCTATCAACCACCGCAGGCTTCGGCCTGCGGTGATTTTTGCTTTTATACCCGCTTTCGTGGATTGGATATTGAAAAGAAAGGAAAAGAATGGTATACTGATTCTGGATAATTTTGCAGATGCCGGTGTGCTTTTTCGGACTGACGGCAAAACGGGAGGGGATATCCATGCGAAGACGGATCTTGATATGTTCGCTGCTGACGGCGGTAGTGCTGACACTGACCTCCACAGCCTGGGCGGCGGTGGAGGAGTCCTGCTGGGAGTGCCGGGAATGGGTGTGGGACGAATGCGCCGTGATGTCGGCTGACGACAGCGCCGTTCAGTGGGAGGACGGCTTCACCCGCTACGGCGACCAGCTCACCGGCGATGCCCGCACCGTCTATGAGAAGCTGGAGGCCGCCTTTGCTGCGGACACGGTGGAGCTGACGGAGCTGCGCACAGAGGATGAAACGCAGGCGGTGTGGCAGGTCGGTAATGTGCTGACGGCCACCATAGACCGGGATGCGGTGGACAGCTGGTGGAGTGCGGCGAGACAGTCGGTTATGACGGCCTGCGCGGCGTTTACCTACGACCACCCGGAGTATTTCTGGATCCGCACCAACTACGGCGCGAGCTACAGCTGGTATGGCACCCCGGACAGTGTCGTCATCACCGCCTGCGCCCTCTACGGAGCCCAGCCCACCTGCGACACGGAGGAAAAGCGGGCCCAGCAGCAGAGCCGGCTGGACACCGTGGTGAACCGGCTGCTGGCGGACACCGAGGGGATGCCCACCGTGGCCCGGGTGGCGTATTTTGAGAACTGGCTGGCGGAGAACAATACCTACAACAGCGATGCTGCCGGGAACTCGGCCTGTCTCAGTACCGATGACACCCCGTGGAGCGCCATCGGTGCGCTGGTGGAGGGCTATTCCCCTGTCTGCGAGGGCTACGCCAAGGCGTTCCAGCTTCTGTGTCACAGCATCGGTGTGCCCTGCGTGACCATCAGTGGCTATACCGGCCAGGGGGGCCATATGTGGACGGCGGTGCAGCTGGACGGCATATGGTACTTCTGTGACCCCACCTTTGATGACCCCATCGTAAACGGCGGGAGCCGGGATTACAGCACCCGCAATTACTTCCTCACCGACCCGCCGAACTCTCACGCCGCCGCCATGTCCCTGACCCCGCCGCCTCTGTCTGAGACAGGGTATTTCAATGACGGATGGGCCGTGTCCGGCGGGAGCATCGCCGGCGGTGAGAAGATCAGCAGCAGCGATGCCACCGTGGGCATCGCGCTGTATGACAGCACCGGGCGGATGCTGCACTACGCAGCCTGCACAGCCATCAAGTGGGGAGCCGGCGGGGAGCTGTTCGTTGCGCCGGAACTGGACGCAGCGCTGGTGAAAAGCGCCGGACGGATCGCCCGCTTCTGCGTCTCCGGTACCACCGGCGCGCCCCTGAATGCGGCAAGGGAGCTGCTGGCATTATAATACGCACCACCCGGCAAGGCCCGGGAACAAATATCAACACCGGCGAACATCAACACCGGCGAATGCCGGACAGGAGGAAATACCTATGAAACGGATCATCAGTATGTTGTTGGCCCTGTGTCTGGTCATCGGACTGTGCCCCACCTATGCCGGGGCGGCGGAGGATGCGCCGGGCAAGGTGCGTGTGATCGTGGAAAACACCACATTTTTGGAGCCTGTGACGGACTTCGATGGCAATACGGTCAGCCCTGCCTGGACCGACACCTTGCTGGACACCTGGGTGGAGCTGGCGGCGGATTCCACTGTGGGCAGCTGCGTGGCGAGTGCGGTGACCGGCGAGGGCCACACCATAACAGGCGCCGACAGCGGCTACATCAGTGAGATCAAAGGACTGAAAGAGTTTGACGGTGGCACGCAGTCCGGCTGGATGGTCACGGTCAACGACTGGTTTATCAATGCGGGTGTGAATGATTTTTCCGTATCCGAGGGCAATCTGGAGGCCGGTGATGAGATCCGGATGATGTACACCTGCAGCATGGGCGAGGATCTGGGCGGCAGCTTTTCCAGCACGGACAGGCGGCTGACGGGTCTGACCTTCAGCGTGGGCGAGCTGGATGCGACCTTCGACCCGGATGAATACGGGTATGCCCTGACGGTTCCCGCAGGTACCACCGCGCTGACGGTAACCCCCACCGCCATGAACAAGAATTATCAGGTTCGCATCCGTTTGAATGACGATACCGATACCTGGTATAAGCGTACCGATACGATCCCCGTATCGAACGGCACGATGATCCATGTCGTATGCGGCCACCCCGATTGGCCCAGCATGAACGCATCCTCCGGGCCTTCCATCTATTCTATCATGGTGAAGATGGAGGAGCAGCCGCTGTACACCAAGCCTGCCTATGGCAGCTTCTCCATCAGCGGCGACAAGATCAGCAAGGACTGCGGCACCAGTCTGCCCTACAGCCTGTACCGGGACAGTGCGGGCACCGATGAGATCGTTGCAACGCAGGACACCTTCGACAACCTGCAATTCATCCCCGACAACGCGGCCAGCGCAGATGCCGTGGAGTTTTACCTCCAGCGTGGCAATAACGGCGGGCTGCTGTGGGGCATTGACTTTGTGGGCTTCGGCAGCGGCAAGCTGGTGTATACGGATACGGACGGTACGATCTACAGCGTTGCCATCGAGAGCGTCCTGCCGGAGCGGGGCTTTTCCACCGCGCCCACGCTGACCAAGGAGAGCTTCATGAAGACCGGTGACAGCTACACCATCGGCCAGCCCTTCTATTATGTGTACCCCGCGGGCGTTACCATCAGCAGCGCGACGTTTACCGCAGACCATAACAACGCTGAAGTACCCAACTGCGTGACCAGTGAGCAATATTCCAACAACGTCTGGAAATTCACCATCACCGGCGATCTGGATACCTATCCTCAATTCTATCTTCATGTGACCTTCCACACGGACTGGGAGAAGGATGACGGTACAGCGGGATGGATCATGCTCTACAGCGGCGCGGACGGCAGCCTCACCCGGCTGGGCACGCCCACCGATCCGGTGTGGGGCCGGATCTACAATTACAGCGAGGATTATGTGGAGCATCCCGGCGCGCTGAGCGCGACGGTCACCCAGCCGACGCAGAACGAGTACCGCTGGGAGGTCTATCGCGTTGCGGACGATGGGGATGACGAGCTGATCGGTGTCCAGGGCTGGGACTACGGCAGCGATGACGTGCTGACCTATATCGACGATGGCTTCGGCTTTGCCAAGGGCTATGACTATGACGCGGAAGGCCATACGGACGACTGGTGCATCCCCAGCGGCACCTACTATTTCAAGGTGTGTGCCGAGGGCGACGGCAAGAACTATCAGAGCAGCGAGGCCGTCACTTCCGACACATGGACTTATACGAAGCCGGAGGAGCACCTTGCCGCGCCCACGGGCCTGTACTGGGACGCGGAGGAGCGCATTGCCCACTGGACGGACAGCAACGGGGACGGAGCAACCTGGCAGTTCGAGGTCGTCTGGTTCTTCCAGGAGGAGGACGGCACCTGGCAGGAGGTCGGCGCCGATTGGGGCCCCTTCAGTGCCTGTCAGGACAAGCTGGAGGACTATGTGCTGGCGCGCGCAGGTGCGGGCAACTACGCCTTCCGTGTCCGCGCCCTCAGCCCGGATATCACCCGGATCTGCAACAGCGTCTGGTCGGAGCTGAGTCCGGTACTGGCCGTTGGCGCGACTGCGGAGCAGGTCAAGGAGCTTCTGGATGACGTATCCACCGATTACGCAAAAAATGATGACGGCACACTGGCCAGTGGGGATGACCGCGACAGCCTGCGCCAGGAGATCGCCGAGATCGGCCTTGACAGCCTGTCCACCGCCATGGCGGCAGACACCGGCGACAGCAACGGCAACGGCACGGTGGAGAAGATCAAAGAGCTGGAAGCGCTGGTGGGCGGCGCGGCTGCTGTTACGGTCAGCGATGATGTGAAAATCGATGCCAACAAGGTCTCCATCGTGGGCGCGAACCTGAACACCAGCGGCGAAAGCACCGCAACGCTGGAAATTGCCCCGGCGGAGACTGGCGAGGTCATCGAAGAACAGTATCAGAACACCCTCACCTTCTCCATGAGCCTGAGCAACGTGGATGAGGACGAGGCTACCGGCCATCAGCAGCTGACCGTGCCGGTGCAGATCACCATCCCCGTGCCCGACACGATCAACCCCGACTTCCTGGTGATCCTGCACCACGCGCAGGACGGCACTACAGAGGAGATCATCCTCCCCCGCATCTATACCGAGGATGGAACCACCTATGCGGTCTTTGTTATCACCAGCTTCAGCGATTTTACCTTCGCGGAGCAGTGCTACAGCTTCGACGATGACGGCAACATGACGGTGAACGCCGGTGCGGGTGTTAAGCAGGTGCTGGCGGCGGTGTACGACGGCAACGGCCGGATGGTGGTCTGCGTGTCCGCTGATGTTGCGGGCGGCAAGGCGATTCTGGCGTTCCCAGAGGACATCGCCATCGACGAGGATGACACCGGTGCGAAGCTCAAAGTGTTCTATCTGGACGAAAACCATTCCCCCGTAACGAAGGCGCTGGAGATCCCTCTGTATTAACAGAACAAGAGCATGAAAGGAGCGAAATGCGATGAAGCAACCAATGAGGAGCCTGTTGTCCATGGTGCTGGCCCTGGCGCTGGTCATCGGCCTGTGCCCGGTCTATGCCGGGGAGCTGAGTGAGGAGATGGAGAACGCCACGCCCATCACCGTCGGTGTGCCGGTGGAGTACAGCCTGGAGCGCTATGAGGAAGTCTGGTACAGGATCACCACCACCCGGGCGGGGCAATTCATCCAACTGGAGTGGACAACGACCGACACCTACACTCCCCAACGTGAGCTGTATGACAGCACCGGTACCAACGCGACAGTGGGCGGCAACTACTATATGACCGAAGCGGCGGGGGACTATTACCTTCGCCTGTACAGCTATTATAGCCGCATATGCACCGGAACCCTGACGGTGACCCTGACGGACAACGATGACAACGAGCCCAACAACACGCCGGAAACCGCCACAGAGCTGCAAAGCGGGGACACGGCGGACTTCACGGTGGGCTACGACGACTACGACTACTTCAAGATCGTCACCGCCAGGCCCGGACAGGACATCGCCGTTACCGTCTCCGGGTACAACCACACCAATCAGAGTGAATACCTGTCTCTGAGCTATTACGAATCGGCAGGCCCTAAAGCCAGCTACACCCACTCTTATTTCAGCGGGAATAAAACCGTTATCTTCCACGCTGCTCAGGCAGGAGCGCATTATATCCTGCTGCGTAGGGAATCCTCCTACTCCGGAGTGATCACCCGCACCCTCAGCGTGGAGGTGCTGGACGGCGACGGCAATGAGCCCAACGACACCAGGGAAACCGCCACGGCCCTGCCCATCGGCACGGATGGAACCTTCTCCATGGGCGGCTATGGGGACGAGGACTGGTTCCGCTTCGAGGTGGCGCGGGACGCGGGGGAGGATCAGAAGCT
>CAZDUQ010000001.1:12370-17671 GCA_964508665.1 uncultured Oscillospiraceae bacterium
TTTGAGGTGCCTCAGGCGGATATGACCATGGTGCTGACCCAGAACAGCGGCAAGCAGACCGATGTTCAGCTCTGGGACGCGGAGACCCTGGCGGAGTACGGCAGCTCAAACAGCGACTATCTGAGCGAGGGGGATATTTCCGGTACAGCCCGCTATAAATTCACGCGCCCCGGCACCTACTACCTGCAATTCACCAGCGACAGCGGCTATGTCAGCGAGGACCTGCGTACCGTCACCGTTGACCTGGAGGAGGCCACGGCGGAGGAAAACAACGACACCCGCGCCGCCGCTACCCCCCTTTATGAGGGCGTGCCACAAAGCTTTGCCCTGTCGGCGTACAACGATGATGACTGGTTCCGCATCCAGGTCCCGGCGGGGACCGCCGCCCTGCGGATCAGCATTAGCAACAAAAGCAGTTCTTCCTACTTGTATTACTACGTCTACCGGGAGGCGGATTTTGACCAGGCGGGCGACAATGCGGAGCCTATCGAATCTGATGGTTGGTACAGCAGCGCGGCGTGCACACTGACCGCACCGGAGACGGGGACCTATTATGTAAAATGCAGGACAAGGGGTTACGCCTACTCCGAAGCTGCCACCGACTGCACCGTATGCTATGAGCTGTTTACGGAGGTTCCAAACACCACCATTGCCACCGCCGCGCCCCTGACCGGCGGAGCGTGGGTCGAGGGCTGCTACATTGACTCGAACTATCACTATTACAGCCTCGGAGAGTTAGCCGCCGGGACGGAATTGCGCTGCTACGGGGAGAATATTAGCGGTTTCTATCTGCTTGACAGTGAAGGAAATACTGTGACATCCTACAGTGGCCGTTATGGCAGCGGCGCCTTTCCCATTGAGGAGGACGGCTCGTACTATTTGGAGGTGTCGATGTACGGCACGTCGCTCCCTTACCGCCTCCTCTGCGACATCGCCACGGAGGAGCTGGGGGAGGGTGAGAGCCTGACGGTGGAGACCGCCGCCGACGAGGTGACCCTGCTGGTGGGGGAGACCTGGGCCCCGGAGGCCCGTCTGGCCCCCTATACCGCCGTCAGCGGCGGGACGGGGTTCCTGATCGGCTACACCAACCGCAACTCCTCTGTGGCAAGCTACGGCGAGTATACCGGCAAGATCACCGCCAACGCCGTGGGCACGGCGACGGTGAAGTTCTATCTCAACAGCGACAGCTCCGTCTGTAAGACCGTCACCGTGAATGTGGTGGAGCCTACCCCGGCAGAGAGCGTCACCGTCTCCGGCGCGCCGGAGAGCCTGCCCCTGGGCACCGCCGTGCAGCTGACGGCGACCCTCAACGAGGGCGCGCGGGAGAACATCACCTGGAGCAGCTCTGACAGCGGCATCCTGTACGTCAGCGATACCGGCAAAGTCACTGCCGTGGGCCAGGGCAGCGCCACGGTCACTGCCGCCACCGATTCCGGTGCCAGCGACAGCGTGACCATCACCGTCACCGCTGCCCCGGAGAAGAAAAAGGTCACCGGCGTTCAGCTGGATGACTACGACCTGACCCTGTACATGAATGAGGAGGGCGCGCAGCTCACCGCCACCGTGACCCCCGCCGACGCGGACGATGCCACCGTGACATGGAGCACCACCAATCCTGAAGTGGCGAAGGTGGATCAGTCCGGCAGGGTCACCGCCGTGGCTCCCGGCGTGTGCGTCATCACCGCCGGCGCCTCCGGCTACCGCGCCAGCTGCGTGGTGACGGTGCTGGCCGCACGTCAGCGGGTGGAGAGCATCTGCTTTGACCAGGAGGAGCTGGAGATCCGCATGAACGCCACCAGCACCCTGACGGTGATCTTCTCACCAGCCGATGCCACGGTGAAGACTCTGACCTGGGTCAGCTCTGACCCAGGCGTAGCCTCCGTGTCCCGCACGGGCGTTGTCACCGGTCTGGCCGTGGGTGAAACGACCATCACCGCCACCACGCTGGACGGCGGTCACACCGCCGACATCACCGTCCGCGTCACGGCAGAGGGCCTGCGAGGCGATATCAACGGCGACGGCTACGTAGACGCGGCGGATGCCATGCTGTGCCTGAAGCACGCGGTGGGCCTTGTGACGCTGGATGAGGCCCAGCAGAAGGTGGCGGATGTCAACGGCGATGGCTTCATCGACGCAGGCGATGCCATCAAGATCCTGCGCTACGATGCCGGACTCCTGGCGACTCTCGACTGACGGAGGAAGCTGCTATGAAAAAAAGATCGCTATCGCTGCTGCTGGCAGCACTGGTGCTGTTGGGGGCGATGTCCACGCCTCAGTGGGCCATCTCGGCGGGCACGCTGACATTGTCTAATGTCAGCGCTCCCCGGGGGGAGACGGTGGAGGTCACCGTCTCTCTGGTCAGCGATGATGTGTGCAGCGGCAATTTTGATATCTGTTATGACGCGACGACGCTGAAGCTGGTCAGCGCCGCGCCGGTGCTGGCCTTTGCCGTGGTGAACGAAACCACAGCGGGGACGGTGCGGGTGAGCTTTGCCAGCACCACGGTTCTGACGGAGGCGGTGCTGTGCCGGTTGACCTTCCGCGTTACCGCCGACACCCCGGCAGAGGGCAGCCCGCTGACGGTGGAGCGCCTGCGCCTGTATGATGCCGACAGCGCGCTGACCACGGGCAGCGCCCTGTCCGGCAGCGTCAGCAGGGACACCGCAGTTCTGCGCCTGTCCGATCAGATCACCACGGCTTATCAGGCGGTGAGTCTGGATGTGGAGCTGGCCGGTGCGCTGGCCTGCGCCGGAGGGGATTTCACCGTGACCTATGACCCCACCTGCTTCGAGGTGCGGTCGGTCCTGTCGGGGGACAGCGCAGCGGGCGTGAGCCTGAGCTGGAACGTGGTGACGCCGGGGACGCTGCGGGTGGCCTTCAGCAGCGCGGCGATGATCCCCGCCTGCACCCTGTGCCGCGTGGTGCTCCAGACGGTGACGGATACCCAGAAGGTGTCCGCCGTGACCCTGTCGGATGCCCGGATGTACGATGAAAATTCTCAGCCTGTGGACGTGACCCTGACCGGCGGCACGGTGCAGATCGCCGCCCCCTCGGATCGGGATCCCAAGCTGTGGGTAGTGGGCGGCACGCTGGATGACAGCGGCGCGGCAGACCTCGCCGTGGTCTTTCAGGGGCGCAATGTGGCCTGCGGCGGCAATTTCACCCTGACCCTCCCGGAGAACGCGGCGGTTACGGTGGCGGACAGCAGCGGCAGTGTGCAGTGCGCTGTGGATAACGGTGTCTGGAAGGTATCCTGGGGCAGTGCCACGCCCTATACCGGGGAGATCACCCTGCTGACCCTGCGCCTGACCGGCGGAAATGCCGGGGATACCGTTGGATTTGATTCGGTGCGGGTCTACGGGGAGGACGGCGAGTTTATCACGGCGGATGTCCGCCCCTGCTGTCTCAGAAGCGGAGACAGCGACGAGAGCGTTGCCGCTGTGATCGATGAGGAGCGAACCAAAACGGTGAAGACGGACACCGGCGCTACCGTCTGTACCGTGGCGGTGGATGTTGCCAGTGCCGCTCTGGGGGAGAACGCGGTGGAGACTGTGTCCCCCGTGCTGGCGCTTTACGATGATAACGGCAGGCTGGTGGCACTGAAAACGGACACCGTCAGCCTGAGCGGCGGCGTGGGCGAGGTGGTGCTTACGGCGGAGACGGCGGAGGACGTGGCTGCGGCCCGCGTGTTCCTGCTGGACGGCGATGGCGATTATGCGCCGCTGTGCGCCGCGAAGGAGGGGGGAAGTGCGGAAGGATAATCGTTCCCGGCGAAAACAAATGTGAATGAGGAAGGAAAAATCATGAAAAAGACAGTAATGAGACGGTTTTTGGCTCTGCTGACAGCACTCGGTATGCTGCTGGCACTGGTTCCCGCAGCCTATGCGGAGGGAGAAAATGGGTCATCGGAGGCCACGGTGACTTCCGATACGGAAAACCGGACGGTTTTCCGCGGTAATTGGTCTGGTGCCACGGTGGTCAACGCCGGGGAGACGGTGGATTTTGTGCTGGATGTCTATGATTCCAGCTACACCGCCGACCAGATCTGGCTGGCGGTCAACGCCGAAGAAAATCAGGCCATTCAGATGGCCCTGACGGGCAACGCCAAGAGTATGTACATTTACATCTACTCTGCGGCCACGCTGAACAGCGCGGATCCCAGCGGGAAAAACAACGCGGCAGTTTACAGCACCGCCAGCAACGAAACCTTCAGCTGGGCAGTGCCCGCGGCGGGGGCATATTACATCATGCTGCGCCCGAGCAGCAGCTCCACCACCAGCGACACCACCCGCTCCATGACCATCACCCTCAACGAGGGCGACCACAACGAGTCCAACGACACCTGGCAGACCGCCACGGAGCTGACGGAAAATGTGAACACCTACTTCAACCTCCACGGCAGCAACGATGCGGACTGGTTCAAGATCACCACCGCCGTCCCCGGCGATGCCATCAAGCTGGTGCTGAGCAACTTCAACTACACCGTCAGCGGGGTAAAGGCCTGGCTCTACTCCGGCGCGGATCTGGCGGCGGGCAGCACATCGTACCTGACCAACCAGACCTTCTCCACCAATGGTACGCTGAGCTGGAAGGCCAACGAGCCGGGGGACTATTACGTCAAGCTGGTGCCGAACAGCAGTGCCGCCTTTGTCACCCGGGAACTGAAGGTGCGCTATGAGATAGTTTCCGGCGATGCCAACGAGCTCAACGACACCCAGGAGACCGCCACCCTCCTCAATAACAATGTGGCGATGCCCTTCACCCTCAACGGCAGCAATGATGTGGACTGGTTCACCTTTGAAACCACCGAGCCCAACCAGCTGATGTACCTCTACATCAACGGCTTTGAGACGGATTATTCCAATAAGATCAGCTACTATGTCTACGACATGGTGGACAGTGTGCTGACCACTCACCAGAGCTTTACCAATGTCAACATCAACGTGGTGGGCAAGTCCTTTAATTTCCAGAACACCGGCACCCACTATATCAAGGTCGTGCTCTATGGCTCCACACCGGTGGAAAACGAGCTGAGCCTGCGCATCGACCTGCGTCAGAGCCAGAATGACGACTGCGAGCCCAACGACACCTGGCAGACCGCCACACCCCTGGCCTACGGTGCGGCACAGGAGTTTACCCTGCCATCCAGCACCGATGTGGACTGGTTCTGCTTCACAGTGGAGGAGCCCAACCAGACGTTGAAGCTGACCTTTACCGTTCCCAGCGGGGGCAGCGTGAGCACGGAGCTGTACTCCGGCGCGGATCTGGAGCTGAAGGGCGACAGTGCGAGTTACCTGTATT
>CAZDUQ010000001.1:17771-32758 GCA_964508665.1 uncultured Oscillospiraceae bacterium
ACACGGCATTTACCCTCCCGGCCAGCAACGATGTGGACTGGTTCTGCTTCACGGTAGAGGAGCCCAACCAGACGGTGAAGCTGACCTTTTCCAATGTTCCCAGCGGGGGCAGTGTGATGTCGTACCTGTACTCCGGCGCGGATCTGGAGCTGAAGGGCGACAGTGCGAGTTACCTGTATTATATGTCACCAACCGGTTCCGGCAGCGCGACCTATTACTGGATGCTGGGGGACGCGGGAACATACTATGTCCGTACCCATCCGTGGTTCATCTTCTCCGACCCGGCCACCATCAAATATGAGCTGATCGAGCCGGATGCCAACGAGAATAACGACACCTGGAAGACGGCTACGGCACTCACCGAGGAGGTGGACACGGCATTTACCCTCCCGGCCAGCAACGATGTGGACTGGTTCTGCTTCACGGTGGAGGAGCCCAACCAGACGGTGAAGCTGACCTTTTCCAATGTGCCCAGCGGGGGCAGCGTGAGCCCGGAGCTGTACTCCGGCGCGGATCTGGAGCTGCAGGGCGACAGTGCGAGTTACCTGTATTATATGTCATCAACCGGTTCCGGCAGCGCGACCTATTACTGGATGCTGGGGGACGCGGGAACATACTATGTCCGTACCCATCCGTGGTTCATCTTCTCCGACCCGGCCACCATCCGGTATGAGCTCATCGAGCCGGATGCCAACGAGCGGAACAACAGCTATGATACGGCGACACCGCTTACCGCCGGTGCGGCAGAGTGGTTCACTTTGACTGCGTCCAATGACGAGGACTGGTTCGCGCTGGACGATTTGCAGGTGGGCGACAAAATCACGGTCACGCTGGGCAATATGCAGGGAACCGGAACGATTTACGGCACCGTTCATGTGCTGGAGGAGGGCAAGACCAGCGCGGCGCAGGAAAGCTCCCTGGCGTTTGGCCGCAGATATGGGACAACATCCGAAACCGCCACGATCACAACCGCGGGGACGCATTATCTGCGCCTGTATTGTGGTGGGAATATCCCGAACAGTATGTATGTAAAATACTCCGTCCGGCGGGATGCTGTTTCCGTTACCGGTATCCGGCTGCAAACCACCAACGAGACGCTGCCGGTGGGCAAGACCCTGCTGCTGAACACCACCATCACCCCCTATTACGCCTCCGAACAGGACGTGACCTGGACCAGCAGCAACGAAAATGTCGCCACTGTGGACGAAAACGGCATGGTGACCGCCATTGCCACAGGCAGCACAACCATTCAGGTCACGACCACGGACGGCGGCTACACCGCCTCCTGCAAGGTGACGGTGACAGAGGCGATCCCCGTCACCGGCGTGACCATCGACCAGACCTTTACCGAGGCAGAGCCCAAGTCCCTGGCGCTGGATACCGGCCTCCAGCTGCGGGCCACCGTTTTGCCTGAGAATGCCACGGAGCAGGCGGTGACCTGGGCCAGCAGCGATGAAACGGTTCTCGCCGTCACCAGCTATGGCCGTGTCACCGCAGTGGGCAGCGGCAAGGCTTGCATTACCGTCACTACGACGGAGGGTGGCTACACCGCCGACACCTGGTTCAGCGTCCCGGACGAGACATATCCCGTGACCCGTATCACGCTGAATAAGACCAACCTCACCATCTACATGAACGAGGAGGGCGAGATGCTTACCGCTGCCGTCCTTCCCACTTACGCCACCAATCCCAGCGTGACCTGGTCCAGCGATAACGAGACAGTGGCCACCGTGGATCAGAGCGGCAGGGTGACGGCGGTGTCCCAGGGCTATGCCACGATTACAGTCACGGCACAGGAAAATCCCGCTGTGAAGGCCGAATGCCGCGTGTCCGTGCAGCCTGAGCGCGTCCGGGTGACGGGGCTGTCCTTCGATGAGACGAGCTTGGAGGTGGGCCTCTACAAGGAGATCACGCTTGCGCCCACCTTCGCGCCTGCAAACGCCACGGTTCAGACCCTGACCTGGTTCAGCAGCAATACCACTGTGGCTACTGTGTCCCGCACGGGCAAGGTCTACACTGTGGGCCTTGGCTACGCGGATATCACCGCAACCAGTGAGGACGGCGGCTTCACCGCCACCATCCGCATCAATGTCAGCCCCAGCGCCCAGCTGGGTGACCTCAGCGGGGACGGCTTGATCGATGCTGCCGATGCGCTGATGATCCTGCAATTCAGCGTGGGCCTGCGGGGCCTCAGTGCGGAGCAGCAGGTGTTGGCGGATGTCAGCGGCGACGGTTCCATTGACGCGGCGGATGCCATCCTGATCCTGCGCTACGCCGCCGGTCTGATCGACATGTTTCCCGGACAAAAGCAGTGACTGAAGGGAGGACACCATGCAGAAAACAAGAAAAGTGATCGCGTCTCTGCTGGCCCTTGCCCTGACGCTGGCACTGCTGCCCTCTCTGTCCGTTCGGGCGGAGGACGCGGCGGACACGCCGGTGTTGGCGATCTCCTCCGTGACGGGGGAGAAGGGCAGCGAGGTGGCCGTGGAGGTGACGGTCAGCGGCGGAACGGTCAGCGGCGGCGGTCTGCACATCCGGTATGACCCATCGGTGCTGACGCTGAAAAGCGCCGAGGCCGGAAGCCTGCCGGATATGCTGGTGCTGGTGAATGCAAAGTACAGCACGGACACCGTCAGCGTCAGTCTGGCGGGGACGGGGGATCTGACGGGTGAGAGCCTGCTGTTGACGCTGCGCTTCACTGTCAGCACCGATGCCCAGCCGGGGATATATCCCGTGAGCCTGCGCAATGTTCGGCTGTATCAGATGTCCGGTGATACACCGGTCACGGTGGTGCCTCAGGTGCGCGATGGCGCGGTGACGGTGCCCAGCGTCAATTTACGGGTGGAGACCGTGGATGCCGCCGCTATGCAGTCCGTAAAGGTTCGGATCTTCCTGGACGAGGGGCTGTATCCCGCTGGAGGCACAATCGTCGTCACCTATGATGCCGAACGACTGACGGCTGGGACGGTGGCCGGGGGCAGTGCGCTGCCCGCCTCCAGCGTTCTGCTGGGAAACGCCGATCCGGAGAAGGGCGAGATCACCGTAACCTGGGCCGGAACGGAGACTGCACAGACAGGCGTGCTGTGTACGCTGACCTTCTCCGTCAGTGCCGATGCCACAGGGACGCTGCCCATCACCATTCAAAGCGCGACGGTGTACGATGAAGATGCGGCTGTCATGGATCAGGCCCTGACTGACGGCGCGGTGAAGATCGTCACCGCCTCGAAGGAAAGTCCGAAGCTGTGGGTCGTGGGTGGCGCACGGGATGATGATGGCACTGCCACCGTGGGCGTTGTGCTCCAGGGCCGGGGCAGGATCTGCGGCGGCGAGTTTACGCTGGGCTATGACCCGGCGAAGTGTACGCTGCTGTCCTGTGAGATCCCGGCGGCACTGGATGGCGCGGCAGTGGTTAACTCACCGCTGGAGCGCGATGGAACGGAGGGTACGGTGAAGCTGGCCTGGGCAGGAGCAACACCTTCGGTTAGTTCTCAGCTTCTGCTGGTGCTGCGATTTCAGGTGACCGACAGCTCGGAGCTCACGCTGAGCGATGTGAAGACGCTGGACGAAACGGGAACCCTGCTAACCAGCGTGGATCTGCGGCCCGGGGCCATCCGCACCGATGGTGAGGTAGTGCAGCTGCCTGTGCTGAACGCCAACACAGTGCAAACTGCCTCGCAAACCACGGTCAGTGCCACAGTGGATATTGCCAACGCGCTGCAATTCACGGCGCAGGAGGCGCAGAACGTCCGGGTGTTTGTCAGCCTCTATGAAAACGGGCAGATGAAGACCGTGGAGGTGGACTCCCGGAGCGTCGCCTTCGATGAAAACGGCATTGCCAGCGTGGCGGTAGAGACTGCCTGCCAGGGCGATGCGACACTGGTGAAGGTGTTTCTCCTGCGGGAGGACACCGGCGGCCCCTGCGGGGAGTGCGCCAGCGCGGAGCTGAGCAGATAAGAAGAGGGCCGCTGCAAAGCGAATGCTTTGCAGCGGCCCTTTTGACTGCCTAAAAGTGACTGTGATCTATGCGTCCACTGTTCAAATTGCTCAATTCGGCGAACAGCTCCGCGGTGACTTTCTTCGGGCAGAATACGCCCTGGAAGAAATCGCAGTATGATATTCTCAACAAGAAGAAATCGTGCATCGATCAAAATGCACTCCCGCTGAAACATTACTGCTGGTTATGTTTTCCATACTCCCTTATCGGCGTTCGACAAATCGTACAGCTTTTTTGCGTCTTAACAGGTTAGCCGTTAAGGACGCGCAGCTGGCGGCGCAGCATGGCGGCGTGCTCCTGCCGGGAGGAGGAAATAAATTCACAGGTCAGATAATCGGGGCCGATGCGCTCCACCAGCTCCCGGACACCGGGACAGGTGAAGGGCCGGTGCCGATCCACCTGAAAAACATACTCGAACAGCTGCCCCATGCGGGCACCGTGCTCCGCTGCCGGCTCCGGCGGTGCCTTCTGATACCGGCGCATCACCCCGCCGGTGAGCGACTGGTGCAGATGCACCCCGCGGATGTGGCGGCACAGGCCGCCGTGGGCCTCCAGACAGCTGTGGATGTACTCCAGTGCCTCCCGCTGGGTGCGCAGCCGGGGCTGGGTGTGCATCAGGTGGCCGGTATCCAGCATGATGCCGGTGCGGGGGTAGCAGATGCCCTCCAGCAGGCGGGCGGTCATGGCCGGATCGGTAAAGGTCAGCCCGGGCTCCCACAGATTTTCCAGCAGCAAAAGCGGGCCGTCCCAGTCAGCGGGCAGGGCCTGATTGATCAGATCACAGGCGCCGTCGATGACCTCCTGATCGGTGTGAGCATAAGTGCCGGTGAGCGTTTCCCGGCTGGAGGAGTCGGACACATGAAAAACCACATACTCCGCGCCCAGTCGCCGGGCGGTCTCCAGCTCTTCCCGGAAATGGCGCACCAGCACCTGGGGGTCATCATCCCCGTAAAAGGCCCGCAGGGCATCGTCGGTTCCGAATTCCTCCAGACAGCGCGCCCGGTCTCCACGCCAGAAGTCCAGCCAGTAGTAGGGACAGGACATATGCAGCCCCACGATGCGCTCCGGCGGCAGGATGCCCCGGGCATCCTCCTGACAGTGCATCAGCTCCAGCCCGTCAAAGCCCTCCAGCATTTCCAGCAGCTCATCCCGGGAGGCATACCGCTCCAGATCGCAGTCGCTGTCGGTGATGTTGAATAAAAGCTTCATGCCCGTACCTCCGGGACAGTGGCGGGCGCCCAGGGCGTCAGCTCGGTGAGGGTCAAGCCGTTTTCGGCAAAGTCGGCCCGGCACACATACCCCCGGGCGTTGCCCACGGCATAGTCAAAATAGGGGCGTTTAGGCAGGGCGAAGGCGGCCAGCACCGCCATGATGACACCCCCGTGCACCACGAAGGTAAGCTCCTCCACGCTGCGGGCGGCGGCATCGGCCACCACAGCCGAAAAGGCGGCGCACACCCGGCGGGAAAAGCCCTCCATGCTCTCGCCGTTGGGACAGGAGGCGACGCAGTTGCCCGCCACCCAGGCGCGATAGGCAGAGTCGTCGGCCATTTCATCGGCATTCCGCCCCTCAAAGTCTCCGAAATCCATCTCCCGCAGACCGACCACCACCTGCTGTCGTGCGGCGGGGAAGAGCAGCGCGGCAGTCTGTGCGGTGCGCAGCAGGGGGGTGACGAACACCCGCCCGGGCGGGTCGGGCTGGGGACAGAGGACTGCCGCGCCCTGGGGCGCGAGGGGCTCGTCGGTGCGGCCGATGTAGCGGTGCTCCCGGTTTCCGGGGGTCATGCCGTGACGGATCAGCGTGATGCGCATGGCGGCTCCCCCTTGATGACCTGGGGCAGACCGCAGACCATCCGCACCACGCAGTCGGCCTCCCGGGCGAGACGGACGCACAGGCGGCCGGTGGCCTCCCGCCCCAGACGCTCCTGCCGGGAAACGGGGATCACCCCGCTGCCCACCTCGCAGCACAGCACCGCCTGCTTTTGCAGCAGCGGCTCCAGCAGGGCCTCGCTTTCCTCCGGGGCCGCAAAGACCAGCTGCTCCAGATGAAACAGCACCGGCCGGGCGTCCAGCACGCCGTCAGCCATATCTGCCGGGGCAAAGCCCAGCGAACGGGCGAAGGTGCGCTTGCCGGAGCCTTCGCCCCCAACGATCAGGATCATAAAGACACCATCCTTTCGGTGAATACAAAGCACAAAAGCAGCACGGGCTGGGAGAGGGAGATCAGATAGCCCGCCAGATCGCCGGACATCCCGCCAAAGGCCCGCCGGGACATCCGGTAAACATACCACAGACAGCCCAGCGAGCCGGCAACGCACACCGCGCCGGCGGCAGGGTACAGGACGATGAGGGCGGCAAAGCAGACCACGCACCACACCGTCAAAATGCCGGCAGCGCTTTTGGCCGCGCCGTCACGGAAGGAAGCCAGCAGCCCGGTGCTTCCCGAGCCGGGAAAGGCCACCCCGGCCAGCGCCCCAAGACTGCGGGAAAGCACCTGCACCACCGCCAGGAACAGGGCGGGCCGCAGTGCGGCCTCTATCTCGGTGTGCAGAGCGAAGGTGGCCAAAAACCAGGCGACGGCGTACAGAATGGCAAAGGCCCCGGCGTGGGAGTCCTTCAGGATCTCCCGCTTGCGCTCCGGGGCGGCGTGGCTGGAAAGGGCATCCACCGTGTCGCAGAAGCCGTCCATGTGGATACCACCCGAAAGGAACAGGGGCAGCAGGGTCAGACCTGCGGCGTACAGCACCGGGCCGAAGGACAGGACGGCGCACAGCTGCTGCCACAGCACCAGCACCGCGCCAATGACTGCGCCCACCAGCGGCAGGGCGCACAGCATATATTTCATATTTTCCGCCTTCCACTCCACCCGGGGAGCGGGGAGGGCGGAAAACATGGAAAAGGCCATGGCGGTGCAGCGAAACAGGGTCATCATACAGGCAGGCCTCCCTTCAAAATCAGCGGAATGCCGCACACCAGCTCGCAGACGCAGTCGGCGCGGCGGGCCAGTGCGGCGTTGATCGTCCCCAGTGCGCGGATATAGGCCCGGGTGGCAGGATCGTAATCGCCGGTATCGCTGCCCACATCATTGGTCACCACCACCAGATGGTCACACTGGGCGGCCAGGGCGTCGATGCCCGTCAGGACGGTCTCCACCGGATCGGTGAGGGTGCCGTCAGGGGCAAACATCTCGTTGGCGGTGAGATTGCAGACGCATTCCAGCAGTGCGGTGCCCCGGGTCGGCAGGGTCAGACCGGCCAGATCGGTGTAGCGCTCGAAGGTCACAAAGCCCTTGCCGTCCCGCATGGCCCGGTGGCGGGCGATCTTCGCGGCGCTGCCGTCGCCATAGGGCTGCATGGCCGCCAGATAGTACCGCGGGCCGGAAAATCGCAGGCACAGGGACTCGGCAAAGAAGCTCTTGCCGCAGCCCGAGCCGCCGGTGAGCAGGATCAGCACGGAGCTTCGCCTCCCTTGGGGGTGTATTGGGCGATGCCTGTGTCGGAAAAGGCCGCGCCGCTGTTGTACACCGACAGGGCCAGATCCAGCAGGGGAAAGAGGCAGACGGCGCCGGTGCCCTCGCCCAGCTTCATGTCGGCGTGAAGGATGGCCGTCAGGCCCAGCTCCTCCAGAATGCGGGCGGCGGCGGGCTCGGCAGAGGTGTGGCTGGCCAGCATGGCGCACCGGCTGCGGGGACACAGACGGGCGGCGATGAGGGCGGAAACCGAGCTGATGAGGCCGTCGATCACCACGGGGACGCGGTACAGCGCGCCCCCCAGAAACAGGCCGGTCATTCCGGCAATGTCAAACCCGCCCACCTTGGCCAGCACATCCAGTGGATCTCCGGGGTCGGGTCGGTTGACGGCAATGGCCCGGCGGATGGCGTCCTGCTTGCGCAGCAGACCGGCATCCGAAAGACCCGCGCCCCGGCCGGTGACGGCTTCCACCGGCATATCCAGCAGCACGGCGGCCAGCGCGCTGGAGGTGGTGGTGTTGCCGATGCCCATCTCGCCGGTGGCCAGCAGAGAATATCCGTCCTCTGCGTATTTTTTGGCAAGTTCAATACCATAAGTGATCGCTCGGATGGCCTGTTCCCGGGTCATGGCGGGGCCGAGGGCAATATTGCCCGTGCCATCGGCAAGGTGGCAGCCGGGCACGCCGGGCACAGAGGTGCGCATCCCCATGTCCACGGCAAAGACTTCCGCCCCGGCGGCGGCGGCCATCCGGCAGACGGAAGAGCGATGATCCCGGATCTGTCCCGCCATGGTGGCCGTCACCGAAGCGTCGGTCTGGGTGACGCCCTCGGCCACTACGCCGTTGTCGGCGCAGAAGACCACCACGGCCCGCCTGTCGGTCTGCACCCGGGGCTGCCCGGTGAGGGCGGCGATGCGGGTGACCAGCTCCTCCAGCCGGCCCAGCCCGTTCAGGGGCTTGGCGATGCCGTCCCAGTGAGCGCGGGCGGCCGCCTGCGCGGCGGCGTCCGGCAGGGCGATCCCATCGTTCAGTGCTTCAAAGCTCAGCATAGCGGTCATTCCTCCGTATTCCATTGGCGCAGCATGGTCTGCATCCAGCCGCGCACATCCATTTCATATACCGGGTCCAGCAGCTGGGAGGACAGCACCTCCACCGCCGGGCCGCAGGCAATGCCGCGACCCTTGTCCATCAGCAGCGCGTGGGTGCCAAAGGCCCGGGCCAGGGACAGATCATGCACCACGCTGACCACCGCCCGGCCGGGCTGCTTCAGCCAGTCGCGGATCAGGGCAAACACCTGCTTCTGATAGACCAGATCCAGATGGTTGGTGGGCTCGTCCAGCAGCAGCAGGTGGGGATCCTGGGCAAAAACCTGGGCCAGAAAGGCCCGCTGCAGCTCGCCGCCCGACAGCGTCAGGGCCGACTGATGCCGCAGTCCCTCCAGCCCGGTGAGCCGCAGGGCCTCCTCCACCGCCGCGTGATCCTCCTCCCGCCGGGGGGGCAGGGGAGAGGGGGCGTGGGCGTAGCGGCCCAGCGAAACGATCTCCTCCACCGAGAAATCATACCCCACATGATGATTCTGCGCCAGAACGCCGATCTCCCGCGCACGGAAAATGGGCTTCTGCCGCCGGATGTCCTGCCCGTGGAGCAGCACCCGGCCGGTGTAGGCCGCACCCTGGGTGATGGCGTTGAGGATGGTGGATTTTCCCGCGCCGTTTGGCCCGACGATCATCAGCCACTGGCCCTCCTGCGCGGAGAAGCTCACCCGGTTCACCACAGTGCGGGGGCCATAGGCCACCGAAAGCTCCTGTACCTCCAGCATAGGGTCAACGCCTCCTTGTCCGATAAAAAATGACCAGAAATACGATCGCCCCCACCAGACTGGTGACCACGCCGATGGGCAGCTCCAGCGGACGAAGCGCCACCCGCGCCACCAGATCGGCCAGTAGCAGGAACACCGCCCCGCCGAACAGCGAGGCCGGCAGCAGCCGCCTGTGGTTGGGGCCCACCAGCATCCGCACCATGTGCGGCGTCACCAGCCCCACAAAGCCGATGGTGCCGCCCACTGACACGCAGACGCCGATGAGGACGGAAACGGTGATGAGCACCACCAGCCGGGTGCGCTTCACATCCACGCCCACGTGACGGGCGTTGTCCTCACCCACGGCAAAGGCGTTCAGCTCCCGGGCGTGGAGCAGCAGGATGCCGCCGCACACCGCCAGCGCACCGGCCAGAATGCCGGCGTTCAGGTAGCTGGAGCCCTGCAAACTGCCCATGGTCCAGAAGGTGATGTCCTTCACCTTGTCGGCGGCAAAGGTGATGACCACATTCATGGCGCTGGAGACGAACATGGAGTAGATCACGCCGATGAGGATGATGGTGTTGGTGGACAGGGAGAAATCCAGCTTATAGGCCAGCGCCAGAATGATGAGCAGAGAGAGAAATGCGAACAGAATGGCCATGACCATGGTGCCCGCCAGTGGCAGCCCGGGAAAGGTGATGCCAAAGGCAATGGCCAGCACCGCGCCCAGCGACGCGCCGGAGGACACGCCCAGGGTGGAGCCGTCGGCCAGGGGATTTTTCAGCAGTCCCTGCATGGCAGCGCCCGCCAGCGACAGCGCCGCACCGGTGAGGGCCACGCACAGCACCCGGGGCAGCCGCACCGACAGAATGATGGAGGCGGCAAGGCCCTCCGGCTGGGCCGCGCCGGTGAGGGCGTTCCACAGGACGGTGAGGGTATCGCGCAGGGGGATATTGACACTGCCCACGCAGACGCACAGACAAAGCACCGCCAGTGTGATGGCGGCGAAGGCAAGATATTCCGCCGGACGAAAGCGGGCGGGACGGTGGTTCATGGACGATTCCTCCAAATATCAGAAAAAGGGGAACGGGTACCGTTCCCCACAGCTTGTCAAAAAAGTCAAAGCTGACGACCAGTCAGCTTTGCTTACCCATGGGTTTTTGGCCGTGATCTGTGTGATCATGGTCAAAAACACCACGACCCGCCGGATTTTCCGCAGAAAACCGGCGAAACCCGGCCCGCAGGCCGGAACCTGATCTGTCAAAGAACCCAGCAAAGCGGTTCTTTGACAGTCCCAGGGGAACGGGTACCGTTCCCCAATGGGATGCAAAGGCTTCGATAAGCTGAGTTATTCGCCGTAGACGAAGTCAAACAGCATCTGCGCACCGTCGGCCAGACGGGGGGCGGGACGGGACAGCTCGTTGTTTTGCAGGTTCAGAATGGCCTGATTTTTGACGGCGGTGACATTCTCCCAACCGGCGCGGGAAATAATTTCCTCCTCGGGGGTGGGGCCTTCGCCGTAATACATGGTGATGGTGACGATATAGTCAGGGTCGCGCTGAAGCACCTGCTCCTCGGAGATCTCGCCCCAGCCATCCACATCGGCAAAGCAGTTGGTCAGCCCCAGCATGGTGGCGATCTCATCCATAAAGGTGTTGGCACCGGCGGTCCACAGGCCCCATTCCAGCGGCGAGACCTCAAAATAGATGGTCTCACTGCCGTCGCCGGTGGCCTTGTCCTGCACATCGGCAAAGGTCTTTTTCATGTTCTCGATGACGGTTTTGGCGTTGTCATCCTTGCCCATCAGCGCACCGATCATTTCGATGGCGGTATAGACACCGTCAATGTCGGTGGCCTCGCTGACCACCACGCGGATGCCGGCGGCCTCCAGCTGAGCCACCTGCTCATCGGTTTGGGCCATGTCGCTCATCAGCAGCACATCGGGCTCCAGCGCGATGATCTGTTCCAGATTGGTGTCCGCGCCCGACTCCACAGCGGGGATGTCCAGCACCTCGGCGGGATAATCGCAGTAGGCGCCCCGGCCCACCAGCTTGTCCCCGGCGCCGATGGCGTACAGGATCTCACAATCGGCGGCGGTGAGGGCCACGATCTTTTCGGCGGGCTTGTCCAGGGTGATCTCCCGGCCTTTCATATCGGTGATGGTGACGGCAGCGTTGTCGTCGGCAGTCTGGGCATCGCTCTGCTGTTCGCCGCAGGCGGTCAGGGTAAAGACCATGCACAGGGCCAGCAGCAGGGGAAGCAGCTTCTTTGTGAATTTCATGATTGGTTCCTCCATAAATGATGGTTATTTTCAGGGGAATATCCCGGAAAAACAAAAGCTGCGGCAGTCCGTTTGGACTGCCGCAGCCGATTTCCTGCAGATAAGCGCCTGTTCCTCCTACGCGGGAGTACAGCGCAGCGGTACTCAAGCAGGTCTCCTGACTTGCGCATCTGCGGCCGACCGCAGCCTTCTCGGGTGCTACCCAATGGCTGACAGATGTCCTGCGGGGCCTCCGCGCTTACAGTGGCGGTACCGTTCCGGAATCGCACCGGATTTCCTATTCTCCGCCCATCCCGCGACGGGGAGGGCGGCACTTGAGCCAAGCTGTTCAACTGAACGAATTATATACCCTGGCGGGCGGGATGTCAAGACTCAGCGGCGTCCGCGACCGCCCATGCCGCCGGAACGGCCACCGCCGCCCATACCGCCCGAGCGACCACCGCCGCCAAAGCCGCCGGAGGAGCGTCCTCCGCCGCCGAAGCCGCCGGGACGGCTGCCCCCAAAGCCCGAAGAGGGCCGGGAAGCGGGACGGGAGGAAGGTCTGGGAGGCGTGGCTCTGGGAGGAGTCATGGGCCGGGGACGGGGCGGACGATGGTGATGCACCGGCGGGGGAACGACCGGGCCGGGACGGAACACCGTGGGACCGCGGCGGCGACGCCGCCCGATGCGGGGGAGCGTGCACAGGATGACGACAATAATCAGAACCACAAAAAAGGTCATGGGAGATACCTCCGTAGAGTAAAAGTCCTCCGTGCCGTCCATGAAATAGAAATCATCATAGTCATAGGCGGTATCGGCAGAGAAGGATGTATCACTGCCGGACAGCACGGTGCGGAGACCGTCGGAGAAGGTGAACAGGGCCTGCTCATAGTCGCCGACGGCAAAATCGGGCTCCAGATACTGCTCCATCAGCAGGTCAAAGTTCTGATCCAGCGTGGAAGCAAAGCTGGAGGCGGTGTTGTAGCCGAAGTAATAATCCTCGGCGCCGGTGACCATCAGCAGCAGCAGATCGGAGGTGCCCAGATTCCAGTTGTCCCACAGCTTTTCGCAGTAGGAGGCGGTGGACAGCTTGCCGGTGGACTTGACGATGGCCACGCTGAGCCGGGGCGAGGTGCTCTGCTGGGCGGAGACGAACTCCTGCCGGGCGGCAGCGGAGATCACGCCGGCCCGGTCGGTGATGTACAGGCTGCTGTCGCGGCTCACCGGCTTGCCGCCCAGACCGATGAACACGGCGGCAAGCACCAGCACGGCGGCCACGATGGCGGCCAGAATGCGGTTATGCTTCATAAATCAGGCTCCTTTTCTGTGGGAAAGGCAGGGACGGAAGGGATTCACTGGCGGATATCCAGCAGCTTCTGCTTCAGCTCGCCCTCGATGCGGCCCAGCTCCTGCTCGGCTTCCCGGCGCTTCTGCCGGCCGTCGTTCTGGATCTTGACCACCTCGTCCAGCGTTTCCACCAGCATTTTGTTGGTGTTCTTCAGCGTCTCGATGTCCACGATGCCCCGCTCGGATTCCCTGGCGGTCTCGATGGTAGCCATCTTCAGCTTTTCGGCGTTCTTCTTCAGCAGCTGGTTGGTCATCTCGGTGACCTCCCGCTGGGCCTTGGTGGCCTGGACGGAATGCTCCATGCCCAGCGCCAGCACCATCTGGCTCTTCCACAGAGGAATGGTGTTGGTCAGGGTGGACTGGATCTTTTCGGCCATCAGGGTGTCGTTGTTCTGCACCAGACGGATCTGGGGGCCCATTTGCAGGGAGATCATCCGGGTCAGCTCCAGATCGTGGATCTTTTTTTCGAACCGGTCGCAGAAGGCGGCTATATCGTTGGCGGCCTGGCTGTCGGCGGCGTCGCCGGTCTGCTTGGCCTTTTCGATCATCTGGGGCAGCACCTGCTCCCGGACATTTTGCAGCTTTTTCTTGCCCGCCAGGATATACATCCCCAGCTCCTTGTAGTTGGACAGGTTCTTTTCATACATCTTGTCCAGCATGGCAATGTCCTTCAGCAGCTGCACCTGATGATTTTCCAGCACGGTGCAGATCTTGTCCACATTGGTCTCGGCCTTGTCATAGCGGGACTTCAGGTTGGTCAGCTTGTTGGCGCTCTTTTTAAAGAAGCCGAAGATGCCGCCCTCCTCCTCATCCACATCAAAGCCCTTCAGCTCGCCCACCAGATCGGTGACCAGATCGCCCACCTCGCCCAGATCCTTGGTGCGGACGTTGCTCAGGGCGCTTTCGGAAAAGTCGGACAGCTTCTTCTGCGCGGAAGAACCGTATTGCAGCACCATGGTGGCGTTGGTGATGTCGATCTGCTGAGAAAAATCATTGATGACCTTGCGCTCGGCCTCGCTGTAGGCGCTTTCGTCCAGAAAAACGGGCTCGGCGGCGGGAGCGGCCTCCTCCGCGGCAGCCTCCTCGGTCAGCTCGGGGGTCAGGGTCAGGGTCGGGATGGCGCTCTCCAGCTCCAGGGTATCCTTGTCAGTCATGTTGATCTCCTCCGTTATCTCAAATTTCAAAGTGTTTCAGATGGGACGGCTCACAGCTCCAGCCGGATGGCGTCGTCGTCTGCGGCCCGGGGCATTTTTCCGCTGTCGGTCAGGCCCTCCTGAGCCAGCATCCCCTCCATCACGGTGATGTCGGTGTCAATGTCCAGCGCGGTGTCGCCGAACAGGGCGTCCAGCTGCTTTTCAAAGGCCTGATCCATGGTGTCCAGCATGGCGGAGATGCGGTTCTTGGAGGCGGTGATATTCTCGCCCTCCACACCCTGCTCCTCCATCAGGACATAGGTGCTCAGCAGCTTTTTCAGGGTGGGCAGATAGTAGTTCATGAACTTCCGCAGACCGTCGGCGCTTTTGGGGTTCTGACGCACATAGTCCAGAATGCGGCCGCAGGTGCTGCCCAGACGGTCGGCCTTTTGCCGCACATCGGCGCTGCCGATTTTGGTGGACAGGGCGGCGAACTCCTGCAAATAACGGGAGCCGGCCTCCAGCAGCTGGTCGGCGGAGGAATAGCCGGTGGCCTGCACGGGGATGGGCTCATAGGTCACGGTGTCCGGTAGTGCCTTTGACAGTACAAAGAAGACCGCCAGGCTGACAGCCAGACAGAGGACATAATGGGTGATGGAATAAAGCGGGAACAGCAGCGCCCACAGCAGCCAAACCAGTCCAAAGGCATGGATGGGCAGAGCACGCTTTTTTGTGACGACCCGCATACCGGCGGGCGGGGTCTGAGTCTGGGTCCGGGACATGGAAGGGACCACCTTTCACAATTAATGGATTCTCTTTTTATAGTAACGCGTTTCGTGTCCTGTGTCAAGAAAATGAATGGTGAACAATTCTGAAGAACGGCCTTACAGGGTGATCTCGTGGCACAGGTCGGTCTGGAAAAGCCGACGGACGTTTTCCACGCCGGAGGTGCGGGCCAGCACCCACATCAGCTTGGTAAAGGCGGCCT
>CAZDUQ010000002.1:0-10475 GCA_964508665.1 uncultured Oscillospiraceae bacterium
GGGCGTTTCTTCCTCGGCAGGGGTCTGCGCTTCGGGCGTCTGCTCCACTGCGGGAGTATCGACCTCGGGGGCGGGTTCTTCCCTGGTGCCGCAGGCGGCAAAGCTCATGACAAGGGCCAGAGTAAGCATCATTGCAATCAGTTTCTTCATGGGTTCCTCCAAATGGTTTTTAGTTTGATACAGCTGCGCTGTATAGTTCTTCAGACGATGCATACAAAAATTTGTTCCCGTTTTTATACAATTTCATAAGAAAAATTTTCGAATTTCAGCCGCACGCCATCGTCCACACCCTCCGGCAGCAGAAACAGCGCCGTCTGGCGCACTTCTCCTTCGTCGCTGCGCAAAATGGCGTAATCGCCCTGAATCTCCATCACGGTCAGGTAAATCGGTTGCATATGGATCCCTCCTTTTGGGATATTCTATCACAATCCGGGGAAAAATCATATGCAGAAGGAGGCAAAATTATGCGTGACGACACCATTGCCCTGCTGGGGGACTGCACGGCGGGCATCGATATGGCCCTGTCCACCATTGACGGACTTCTGCCCGACGTCAAAGACCTCGCCCTGCGCAGCAAGCTGCGGCAAAGCAGACACGAGCATCAGCAGCTGCGGCAGCAGAGCATCCAGCTGCTGCACCAGTACGGTGCCCGGGAAAAGCTCCCCAGTCCCATGGCCAAGACCATGGCGTGGCTGAAAACCAACACCCGCATGGCCATCCGCAGTGACGACACAACAGCTGCGTATCTGGTGGCCGACGGCTGCGACATGGGCATCAAGGCCCTGAGCCGAAGCCGCAACCGCTACTGCACCGCAAGCCACAGTGCCGTGGATCTGGCCCAGGAGCTGATTCGCTGCGAGGAGGATCTTTCTGCCGGTCTGCGGCCATTTCTTTAAACACTCCGCTCCATTTCCCCATGGCCGTTGGGTGCTTTGTCTATTTCGTCTAACATCCTCTCAAAAAAAGACTTGTTTTTTCGCACATTGTCCAGTATAATAAACTATACGATTTTTTAGGGAGGTCGATTCCATGACGAAAAAAGTGATCACCATCAGCCGCGCGTTTGGCAGCGGCGGCCGCACCATCGGAAAAGAAGTTGCCCAGCGGCTGGGGATTCCGTATTATGACAAGGAACTGGTGGACCGAGTGGCAGAGGAAAGCGGCTTCCATGCGGACTTTATCGAAGAGGCTGGCGAATACGCTCCGGTCACCAACAGCTTTTTGATCAACATTGCCGTCTCCCCCAACCCCATGGCCATGATGAACCATATGTCCATGGCAGACCAGCTCTTTGTCTGCCAGACCAACGTCATCCGCCGTCTGGCCGACGAAGGCCCCTGCGTCATCATCGGCCGCTGCGCCGACTATATCCTCAAGGACCGGGAGGACTGCCTCCACGTGTTTATCCATGCGGACATGGAGAGCCGGGCCAGGCGCATCGTGGAAAAATACGGTGAAACCCGCCAGAGCCCCGAAAAGCGCCTCACCGACAAGGACAACAAGCGCCGCGTGTATTACAAGCACTACACCAGCCGCAACTGGGGCGATGCCCAGAACTACCACCTGTGCCTGAATTCCGGCATGGTGGGCGTGGAAAAGTGCGCGGATATTATTGTAGACGTGGCAAAAATGTACAAATAAGATGAAATATAGCCCCAGAGCCTGTCCTTGCCAGGCCCCGTCAGAGGCCTCGCAATCCGTTTTCCCTTGCCGTCCACCCCAGAACGGTGTCATGCCAAAAGCATGACAAGGTACGAATTGCCACATCGGGCATTCGCCCTCCTCGCAATGACACGAAAATCTGGTTGTTTTCTGCGTTTTTACAATAGTTCAAGCCTTTTTCTCAAAACAACTATCACAAAACGGCTGACCCAGATGGGTCAGCCGTTTTTCAGCGTGTCAAAAAGCCTCGCAGAGTTCGCACCCTCAGGTGCGAAAAAATCAAATCTGTTTTCTCCGGCGACATGTGCGTCGGAGAAAACACTTCTCGGCCTACAAGTGTGGAGTTTGTTCGCCTATGGCGAACAAACTCTGCGCGCAGTAGGCCGCAATCTTTTGTCGAAAAACCCGAAGCGGTTTTTCGACAATTTACGGCTGACCCGGTTGGGTCAGCCGTTTTTGTTACAGAAGGAGCCACGCGCCAAGCACCAGAACCACCAGCACGATCAGTGCAAAGGGCAATATGGTAATCATGGCCGCAATAATCATGGCCTTCATATCGTTTTTTTCCAGGCCGCCGTTGGCCTGAATCTCGTCGTATAGCTCCTGCTCCTTGACGGGATCGTATTTTTTGAGTTTCTTCAGCTTGTGAAACAGCATGAATTACTTCTCATCCTTCTGGCCGGGAAGATCGAACAGATACTTGCCGTTCTCGTCAATCTTCTTATCCAGGAAGTGGCAGGCGCAGAAGTGGCCGGGGGAAACTTCCACATAGGGAGGCGGCACGACCTTGCACTTGTCGCAGGCCATGTAGCAGCGGGTGTGGAACTTGCAGCCCTCGGGAGGACGGATGGGGCTGGGAATATTGCCCTCGAGGATGATCCGATCCTTGTTGGCGGAGTCGGGATCTGTGGTGGGGATGGAGGACAGCAGTGCGACCGTGTAGGGGTGACGGGGGTCGGAGAAGACCTCCTCCGCAGTACCCAGCTCCACCATGTTGCCCAAATACATGACACCGATGCGGTCGGAGATGTAGCGGACAACGGACAGGTCGTGGGAGATGAACAGATACGTCAGGTTGTCGGTCTGCTTCAGCTCCTCCAGCAGGTTGATGATCTGGGACTGGATGGACACGTCCAGTGCGGAGACGCACTCATCACAGACGATGAACTTGGGCTTGACCGCCAGAGCACGGGCAATGCAGATACGCTGCCGCTGGCCGCCGGAGAACTGGTGGGGATAGCGGTGGAGCATGTAGGCCTGCAAACCACACTTCTCCATGACATCGATGATGTATTCCTTCATCTTCGGGTCGCCGGGCTTGAAGAACTTATGGGTGGTCAGGCCCTCGCCGATGATCTGGCCCACGGTCATACGGGGGTTCAGAGAGGAATAGGGATCCTGGAAGATGATCTGGATGTCCTTGCGGAGGATGCGCATCTCGGAGTATTTCAGGCGGCTCAGGTCGATGCCGTTGTCCAGCATGGCCTCGTATTCCTGGAATTTGGCGTCGTCCGCGTGCTTTGCCTTGACGGCCTGGACGGCAGCCTCGCCATCGCGGAGGATGGCGTTGAGCTTGTCCAGCTCCGGCTGGAGGGCAGCCTTCTTTTTCCGGATGGCCTCAGCCTTTTTCAGCGCGCTGTTGATCTTGCCCTGGGGGTTCTTGGCGGTCTCATCCTCCTGGAGCTCCTTGGCAACGGCCTCATGGAAGGCGATCTCGCCGTCCAGATCCCGGATGCGGTCGTTGAGCTTGGCCAGGCGGATGTTGGTCTGGTACTTCTTGAGCAGCACCTTCGTGCCCTCGGTGGGGTCATCCAGGGAGGCGAAGCCGCCCATGATCTTCACCACGTTCTGGAAGGCCGTATCGGCTTCAGCGGCGAAGAGGTTCTTGTTCTGGTGCTGGAAGAAGGTGGCGTTCTCACCGGCCTTCTCCACCTCGGCGGCAGCGGCATCGGCCTTGGCCTGCTGCTTCTTCCACTCGGCGATCATCTTGGGAGCCTTCTCCAAAGTCTTGGTGACGTAGGAGGGGGCAAACTCCTCGATGGTGCGGCCATAATAGAGGGTAGAACCGGCAGTCTGGGGATACAGCTGCAAAATGGTACGGCCCAGAGTGGACTTGCCGCAGCCGGACTCGCCGACCAGGCCGAAGGTCTCACCGCTGTGGATATCGATGGTGATCTCCTCATTGGCGCGGACGTACAGCTGCTCCTTCTGGAAGATGCTGGACTTGGCAATGGGGAAATATTTTTTAAGATTCGTGATCGACAACAGCTTTTCTGTGCTCTTCACTCTGGCGCACCTCCTTTTCGGGATAGAAGCAGCGGATCATCTGACCCGGGGTCACTTCGCGGAGCTCAGGCTCCTGCTCCATGCATTTGGCCGTGGCGTACTTGCAGCGGGGCGCAAACTTGCAGCCCTTGGGCAGCGCCAGGGGGTGAGGGACGACGCCGGGGATGGGCTCCAGCTTGGTGCCCACATTCTCCATCCGGGGGATGGAGTGCATCAGGCCCTCGGTATAGGGGTGGCTGGTGGCAGGGTTGGAGAAGATGGTCTTGGCAGATGTCTTTTCCACCACCTGGCCGCAGTACATGACCACCACATCGTCGGCCATCTCATTGATGACGCCCAGGTCGTGGGTGATGAAGATGATGGCGGTGCCGTTGTCCCGCTGCAGGTTGTTCATCAGCCGCAGGATCTGCGCCTGGATGGTGACATCCAGCGCGGTGGTGGGCTCGTCGGCGATGAGGATCTTGGGCTTACAGGCCAAGGCCATGGCGATCATGACGCGCTGGCGCATACCACCGGACAGCTGGTGGGGATATTGCAGCAGTACATTCTCCGGGTTGGGGATCTGCACTGCATACAGCATTTCCAGCGCCTTCTGCTCGGCCTCCTTCTTCTTCAGGCCCTGATGGACCATGAAGGGCTCGGACAGCTGGCGCTTGACGCTGAAGACGGGGTTCAGGGAGGTCATGGGCTCCTGGAAAATGACCGAGATCTTGTTGCCGCGGATCTCATACATCTCCTGCTGGGAAAGCTTGGTCAGGTCGCGGCCCTCGAAGAAGATCTCGCCCTCGTCGATATAGCCGTTGCCATCCAGCAGCTGCAGGATGCTCATGGCGGAGACAGATTTGCCGGAGCCGGACTCGCCCACGATACCGATGGTCTTTCCGGACTCCAGGACATAGGATACATCGTTGACAGCCTTAACAATACCCTTTCTGGTCTTGAAATAGGTATGAAGGTTCTTTACTTCTAACAAAGCCATATTTTTCCCTCCATCTACTATTTCTCCTGGCTGCTCTTGGGGTCAAGAACATCGCGCAGGGCGTCGCCGATAATATTGATGCTGATGGTCGCCAGAGCCAGGGCGATGGACGGGAACACCCACTGCCACCAGTAGTTCTGGATGACCAGAGAGTTGTTGGTGCCGTTCAGCATATTGCCCCATGTGGGCTGGGGCTGCTGCACACCGAAGCCCAGATAGGACAGCGAGGACTCGGTGAGCATACAGCTGGCAAAGTTCAGCGTAACATTTACCAGGATGATGGAAACCACGTTGGGCAAGATGTGCTTGAAGGCGATGCGGCTCTCCTTCACGCCCATGGACTGGGCAGCCGTGACGAACTCCTTTTCCCGCTCGGCCAGCACCTGACCGCGGATCATGCGGGCCAGGCCGGTCCAGCTCAGCAGACCCAGCATGACCATGATGATAAAGATGCGCATGGTCTCGCTGATAGGCATGGTCCGGATGACATAAGAGAGCATCATGGCAAAGGGCAGGAAGGGAATGGACGAGAAGATCTCGGTAATGCGCATCAGCAGCATATCCACCCAGCCGCCGAAGTAACCGGAGAGGCAGCCCACGATGATGGAGATGATGGTGGACACGATGACGGCCACCGCGCCGATGGTCATGGTCATCTTACCGCCGTGGATGATGCGGGTCAGGATATCACGGCCGCTGCTGTCGGTGCCCAGCAGGTAGCCCTTAAAGCCGGTCTTATAGGTCAGCTCGCCGCTCTCATCCACCAGATAGGTCTGCTTGGAGCAGGCAAAGACCTTTGATGCCTTCTGGCCGTTGACGTCACACTGGCCGCCGTCATTGTGGCCCCAGGCGTAGACGGTGTTGGTGTCGGACAGCGCGACGAAGTGCCGGGTACCGCCGGAGATGGACACATACTTTTCGCCGTCAGCCAGCGCGGGGATCTCGTTCTCGCCGTATTCCACCGCGCCAAAGACCACCACGCTGCCGTCAGACAGCACCATGGCATAGCAGTTGTTGGTGGCGGCAATGTCCACCACCGTCTTGTCATCCAGGAAGGTCTTCAGATTTTTGATCTTGCCCTCGGTGGAAGAATAGGCCGACTGGCGGTTGAAGGTCAGGGACTGGCCGCCGGTGACCGTGCCGTCCTCAAACAGGACCAGGGCGTAATAGTTGGAGAAGGCGACCTTCTTCACGCCGGACTGATAGCGCTCGTCGGTGTTCAGCTCCTTCAGGCTCAGCATGGTGTTGGGGTTGCCCCAGGTGTACAGATGGCCGTCCAGGATCAGGGCAGAGACCTGATAGCCGCACAGCAGCTGATCCACAGAGTCGGGATCGATGGTGCCCTCGATGAACTCCTCGGGCATCTGGATATAGGGGTCGGCCTCCACCTTCTTATAGCCGAACTGGCAGACCGAGCTGTTGCCCCAGCCCACGATCTTGCCGTCGGTGGTGATGGCAAGCACATGGTCGGTACCGCTGGCTGCGGCGAGCACGTTGCCCTCCTGGATCTCGTCGGGGATCTGAGAGTAGTCGAGCTGGGTCAGGGTGTTCTGGGTATGGCCCCAGATGTAGAAGTTGTTGTCCTGACTGACACCCACGGAGAAGTCGGAGAAGGAGCTGATCTCCCGCACATTGTCAGCCAGCGCGGAGGGGGCGGACAGCATGGAATAAATGGGGGCCACATTGGCCTGCAGGGGGTCGGTATAGGTCAGATCCATGGGGACGAAATAGGGCCCGATAAAGACCAGTGCAAACATGGCCAGCAGCACGATGAGCGCCACCACCGCCAGCTTGCGCCGGAAGAAGGCCTTGACGGCCATGACAGAGGGGCTTTCGATCTTTTCCACCGCCATGATCTCTTCCTGGGTCAGCTGATGGCCGGTGCCCAGGAACATCCGCTTGAACCAGCTCCCCAGCGTGGCGAACACGCCGGCCTTGGCAGTATTTTTCTTATTGTTATCAGACATGATACTGCCTCCTTACTTATTGACGCGGACACGGGGATCAATGAAGCCATAGACCACATCGATCAGCAGGTTTCCAAACAGTGCAACGATGATATAGAACATTTGCAGGCCCAGAATGACCTCGTTGTCGTGACCGGTGAGGGCCTCGTTATAGGTCTTGCCGATACCGTTGAGGGCAAAGATGTTCTCGATCATCAGCGAGCCGCCGAAAATGCCGATGAACCAGCCGATGATCAGAGTGGTGATGGGCAGCAGCGCGTTGCGGAAGGCGTGGGAATAGATGACCACCTTTTCCCGCAGGCCCTTGGCACGGGCGGTGCGGATGCAGTCCATGGACAGTGCCTCGATCATGGAAGCGCGGACATAACGGGTCATGCCGCCCAGCGAGGTAAAGGTCATGACGATCAGGGGCAGGGCCAGATGGTACATCTTATCCCAGAACTGATCCCAGGCGGACCAGTCCATGCTGTTGGCCGTCTGCATACCCGAGACCGGGAACCACTGCAGCTTGGCGGCGAACAGCCAGATAAAGACGATGGCGATGAGGAAGGTGGGCAGCGAATAGCCGATGATGGTGCCCACCTGCACCGCCACATCCCGCTTGCTGCCCCGCTTGACGGCACAGAAGATGCCCAGGGGGATGGTGATGCCCAGCGCCAGGACGGTGGAGAAAATGTTGATGAAGATGGTGTTCTTCATGGGCTCGATGAGGACCTCGGCCACCGGCTTGCCGTATTTGGTAGAGGTGCCCAGATTGCCCTGGAACAGGCCGTTGTAGCTGCCGTCGGAATAGGGATAGACGCCCAGCCAGCGGAGATAGCGCTCAAACTTGGTACCATCGGTACCGTATCGTTTTTGCCAGTATTCGTATCGTTCCTGATAATTCAGCTTCGCATCGGCCTTGATCTCGGTGCTCGCCGCCTCGGCAGCCTTGTCGATGGGGAGCATGTTGTAGATCATGAAGATCAGGAAGGAAAGAATCAGGAAGACGAGCGCGATATAAACAATACGCTTGAGGATGTATTTGCCCATCAGGATCCCTCCGTTTCTTTTGAATTTTGATATCTATGATGGGGTGCAGGGCGTGGGCCAACCTCCACCGCTCCGCAGAGCCGCACCAGACGGCCCCATGTGCCGAAGCACGGAGGAGATGCTGTTCCAACGGTGGGAGCGCGCCCCCAACCTGCACTGATTTACCAAGCTAAAGTAACGATATGTGCCGCAAGGGGAACGGCACTGTAAAAATGCCGTTCCCCGTTGCAGCGTTACAAGGTGATGTTACCGGCAGAGGCTGCCGGATCCGCTTTGTTCAGGAGATCAATAGTTCTCCCAGAAGTCGGCCTCATCCATGATGTAGTTATTGCTGTAATCAGCATAGATCTCCTGATCGATGGTCCAGTAGAAGGACTGGTCATAGATGGCGGAGTTGAAGCCGGTAGCGAAGTTAACGGCGCAGCAGCGGGCGGTGCCGTCAAAGCCATAAGCCTCCATCTGGCAGTAGTCGCCGTAAACCAGGGGCTGGAACTCGCCGCTGGTGTAGGTGATGTACATACCGATGGCGGTGGTGGCGGTGGGGCTGGTCTGCCAGTCGGTGATCAGCTGGTCGGTAACGGTGTTGGGCTGAGTGCCGTACCAGTTGACAGCCAGAGGCATATAGTACTCGCCGTTGATCTTCAGGGTCTTGTAGGCGTTGTCAACGGTGGCGTACAGGATGTTCTGCTCGGACAGATCATAGCCGGTCAGCTTGCGATAACGGACGGTGTCGACCTCGGGATCGAACTCCTGGCCCTTATCGTTGTAGATCCAGCCATCCTCCTCCAGGACTTCGATAGCGGAGTCGGCGGAGTAGGCGTAGGAGTTCAGGTTGATGGTGTCGGCGGTGGCCTTAAAGGCGCTCATGCCTTCGTAATAGGGGCCGTGAACGACAGAGCCGTAACCGCCGGTGAAGGTCTGAGCGAACTGGGGACGGTTGATGGTATAGGTGATAGCCTGACGGACGGAAGTGAAGGCGGTGGGGCCCAGGTCGCCGCGGAAGGCCAGCTTACCGTAGCCGGCGCGGTCATAGTGGGTCTCAGCATACTTCTCGGGGTTGGCCTCGACGGCAGCCAGAGCGGCCTTGGTGTCATCGCCGCCGGTGATGCCGGCCAGCACATCCACCTGACCGGTCAGGAACTGATCCATCTGGGTGGCGGAGACGATCTTGACATAGGTGATGGTCTCGATGGAAGCCTTGCCGCGGTTATCGCCGGGATAGTTGGGGTTCAGCTTCAGGGTGGCGGTCAGAGTGGACTCGTCATAATCGCTGACCACATAGGGGCCGGACCAGGGCAGACCGGAATCCCACTCCATGTTGGCGGAGATGATGTCGGCCAGGACATAAGCCTCGGCGCCGTTCTTCTCGGTCTTGGCATAGTACTCGTCGGACAGACCGCAGCAGCCGTTCTCGTCAACAACGATGTCGGTGTCGCCCAGGTACAGAGCCAGGGGCTGGGGGTTGACGGCAGCGTAGGTCTTGGCGTAGTAATAATCAGCGTAGTCGGCCAGGAAGGTCAGGGAGAAGGTGTAATCATCGATCAGCTTGACGCCCTCGAAATAGACCTTGTCGCCCTCGCCGGTGTAGGCCTTGAACTCGTCATAGCCCACCAGGGTGTTACCGGCCATACCGGTGCCGCCGGCAGCAGCGCCCACCTGAGTGGAGTTGGACAGCGTGCCGCAGATGTAGTTCTTGGCGGTGATGGGAGAGCCATCAGAGAAGACCATATCGTTGCGCAGCTTGATGGTGTAGGTCAGGGTGCCATCGTCGTTCTTGACGGCGACGGGCTCCTCAGCCAGAGCGCTGTAGTCCCACTGATAGGCGCCGTCCATATCGGACCAGGAGGTGTAGTAACCGGTGGTCAGCATCTGGATATCCTGGTCAGAGGAAGCGGGAGAGGACTTGCCCCAGCTGGAGTTACGGAACAGGCCGGACAGATCGGTGGTGCTGCCCAGGATGATGGAGTTATCCTCACCCTCCTTGACATTGGCGCCGATGATGGCCTGACGGGTGGCAGACCAGTAGGGAGAGGTCACAAAGTTCTCCAGCTTGGCGTTGTACAGATCGAAGTACTGGTTGGAATACAGAGGCACCTCGGGCATCAGGTAGTTCCAGCGCTGCATATACAGCTTCCACCACTCGTTGTAAGCGTCTTCCTCGGTGGCGAAGTCACCGCCGGGCTCGCAGTTATAAACCATGGCCATGGACAGGAAGTCCATACCCAGCTCATACTTGACACCCTCATAGGTGACATAAGCCAGACCGGTGTCGGCATCCTCTTCCACCATGTCAACGGTGATGTTGGCGCCGATCTTCTCGTACACAGAGGTGTAGTCGGTGTGGGTGATGGCGTCGGCCACATCTACATCTTCGTAGACGGGCTCAACAACATCGGGTGTGTCGTTCTGCTGCTGATCATCGCTGGTGTCAGGGGTGTCGGGGGTGTTGTCGTCGTTGCCGCAGGCAGCGAACATACCCAGAACCATGACCATAGCCAGCATGATAGCCAACAGCTTGGAAAGATTGGTTTTCATTTCTTTTCCTCCTA
>CAZDUQ010000002.1:10575-26458 GCA_964508665.1 uncultured Oscillospiraceae bacterium
GCCAGCATGATAGCCAACAGCTTGGAAAGATTGGTTTTCATTTCTTTTCCTCCTAATAAATATTGTGTATTTTACGGCGGAGTGCCGAAAACACCAAAACAAGACCCGGCGCAAAAGAATATCGCCGATGGATATCGGAAATTCTACCATATTCTATCGCTAATTGCAACAAGAAAAGTTGGATTTTGCGAAAAATTTGATGGTATTTCCAGACGAAAGGGGCAAAAGACGGGCTTTTTCTGGAAATTTTTCTTTGCGAGGGGGTTGTATTCTCCACTATAAAGGTGTATATTATGGATGTAAAAAGAGCAAACGGGCCCGCGGGCCCTGTGAAAGGAGCAAGGCTTCCTATGGAAGATCGTTTCGTATACGCCGACAACGCCGCCACCACCCCCATCGACCCCCGGGTGCTGGACAAGATGATGCCCTTCCTCACCACGGAATACGGCAACGCCAGCACGCTGTATGCGCTTGGCCATTCCAGCCACGATGCCATGGAGGAGGCCCGCCGTCAGGTGGCGCTACTGATGAACGCCGACCCCGGCGAGATCTACTTCACCGGCTGCGGCAGCGAGTCGGATAACTTCGCCCTGCGGGGCTGGCTGCATTCCCGGCAGAATAAGGGGAAAAAGCACCTGATCACCACCTGCATCGAGCACCACGCCATCCTCCATACCGCCCAGGCGCTGGAGAAGGAAGGCTTTGAGGTCACCTTCCTGCCGGTGGACAAGCACGGCATGGTGGAGCCGGAGACGCTGGAAAAGGCCATTCGTCCCGACACCGCGCTGGTGAGCGTCATGTTCGCCAACAACGAGATCGGCACTATCAACCCCATCGCCGAGATCGGCAAGCTGTGCCACGAAAAGGGCGTGCTGTTCCACACCGACGCCGTGCAGGCTTACGGTCATGTGCCGGTGGATGTGAAGGCCATGAACATCGATATGCTGTCGCTGTCCGGCCACAAGATCAACGCCCCCAAGGGCGTGGGCGCCATTTATGTCCGCAAGGGCATCCTGCTGGAGCCCCTGATCGCCGGCGGCGGGCAGGAAAAGAGCCGCCGCGCCGGTACCGAGAACATCGCTTCCATCGTGGGTCTGGGCGAGGCCGCCCGCATCCGCCGGGAGCATATGGAAGAGGAGGCCGCTTATGTGGGCGGGCTGTCCCGCAAGCTGATCGACGGCGTGCTGAAGCTGCCCCAGACCATTCTCACCGGTCATCCGGAAAAGCGTCTGCCCGGCACCTGCTCCTTCTGCATCAACGCCATCGAGGGCGAGAGCCTGGTTCTGATGCTGGATATGAACGGCATCTGCGCTTCCACCGGCAGCGCCTGCTCCACCGGCTCGCTGGATCCCAGCCATGTGCTGCTGGGCATCGGCCTGAGCCATGAGATCTCTCACGGCAGTCTGCGGCTGACGCTGGCGCCCCAGAACACGCCGGAGGATGTGGACTATATTCTGGAGCGGCTGGAGCAGGTTGTCAAGACCCTGCGGGCCATGTCCCCCATCTGGCACGAATAAGAGGAGGAAATACACAATGAACTATTCCAAAAAGGTGATGGATCACTTTGCCCATCCCCGCAATGTGGGCGATCTGCCCGATGCCAACGCCGTTGGCCAGGTGGGCAATCAGAAGTGCGGCGACATCATGAAGATGATGCTGAAGATCGAAAATGACGTGATCGTGGATGTGAAGTTCCAGACCTTCGGCTGCGGCGCTGCCGTGGCGACTTCTTCCATGGCCACCGAGCTGGTGAAGGGCAAGACCATTCAGGAGGCTTTGCAGCTCACCAACAAGGCCGTGATGGAGGCGCTGGACGGTTTGCCCCCGGTGAAGGTCCACTGTTCCGTTCTGGCGGAGGAAGCCATCCGTGCCGCCCTGATCGACTATTACAAGCGTCAGGGCATCGATCCCGAGCCCATTGTAGGCTGCTCCGGCGACTGCGAGAGCTGCCATCACGATCACGGCCACGGCAAGGAAGAACAAGCGTAATGGCGGGGAGCACCGGCCTGCGCAGCATTTGAAGCATTATGCCATCCCGGACACCAGGCGTGCCCCGGGGTGGCATTGTTTTTTGGGGAAATCCTTAAAAATTCTTAATTATGGCCGCGCATGCCCCCGAAACGGGAAAAGTGTGGTACAATGAGGAAAATATGTGCAAGACACAGGAAAGGAGCGTGGCGGAATGAACGGAGAGATCCACATTCTGGTGGTGGACGACGAAGCGGACATCCGGGAGATCCTGCAGCTTTTGCTGGAGAACCGGGGCTATCGGGTGACCACTCTGGCCAGCGGCAACGAGGCGGTGACCTATATTGAGGAGCATCCGGAGGTGGATCTGGTGATCCTGGACATTATGATGCCCGGGCTTTCGGGCATCGGGGCCTGCCGGGAGATCCGCCGCCGCTCTGCGGCGCCCATCCTGTTCCTCACCGCAAAGGCGCTGGAAAGCGACAAGGCGCAGGCCTATGACTCCGGCGGGGACGATTATCTGAGCAAGCCCTTTTCGCAGACGGAGCTGATGATGAAGGTGGATTCCCTGCTGCGGCGGTATCGGGTCTATCAGGGCAAGAACCGGCAGAATCTCATGCCCGCCGGACGGCGGCTGTCCCTCTGTCGGGAAAAGGGCTATGTGCTGCGGGACGGGGAGGTCATCCCCCTGACCAACAAGGAGGTTGACATCCTGCAATATTTTATGGATCGCTCCGGCGAGGTGGTGGATGCCCGCACGCTTTACGAGGATGTATGGGGCGAAAAGTACCTGGCGACCGCCTCCAACACCGTGATGGTGCATATCCTGAACCTGCGGAAGAAGCTGGAGGCCGATCCCGCCGATCCCAAGCTGATCCGCACCGTGTGGGGAAAGGGGTATCAGCTGGATGAAGAATAAGCAGGCACTGGGGCTGAACGCCCGGCAGATGATGGTGCAGCTCAGCGCCCTGTGCCTGGCGCTCATCATCTTTCTGATCGTGTATACGGCGGGCAACGACCTGCTGCAGCGGCATTACCTCAGCGAGGAGGCGGCGCAGGCACGGCAGCTGGCCTATGTCCGCGATCTCAGCCGCTTCGTGCAGGAGAACGACCTTTCCTCCGGCGATGCCGAAGCACTGGAAAGCTGGGCGCGCGGCAAGCGGTATGTGTATCTGGCCATTTACCGGGGCGAAAAGCCGGTGCTGGAGACAGACGGCTATGATACCGCGGTGCCCTCGGCCGCCAATATGGGGGAGCGGGGGAGCCATATGCAGGCTGACGGCACCGGCGCGGCGGCGGCCGACAGCTTTATCCGGGACGAGGACGGCTACTTTCGGCTGCAGTTTGCAGACGGGAGCTTCCGTGTGTCCATCGTGGACTTTTCCGAAACGCCCTATTACGCACTGGTGGTGATCCTGGCGCTGACGCTGGCCTGTCTGACGCTGGTGCTGGTGACCTTTTTCCACAACCGGCGGGTGACGCGGGATATCATCCGGCTCTCCCGGGAGGTGCAGCTGGTGGCACAGGGGCGGCGGGAGGCGGAGATCACCTCCCGGCGGCGGGACGAGCTGGGCGATCTGGCCCGGGCGGTGGAGCAGATGCGCCGCTCCATCATCCAGCGGATGCAGAACGAGCAGGCGGCCTGGGCCGCCAACAGCAGCCTGATCACCGCCATTTCCCACGATGTGCGCACGCCCCTGACTGCCCTGACGGGCTATCTGGATCTGCTGGAGGGGCGACAGTATCAGAGCGAAAAGCAGATGGAGCGGTATCTCCGGGCCAGCCGGGAAAAGGCGCGGCAGCTGAAGGAGCTGACCGATGAGCTGTTCCGGTATTTTCTGGTGTTCACCACGCCGGAGATGGAGCTGCATCCGGAGGTGTATGATGGGATCATCCTGATGGAGCAACTGCTGGGAGAACACGTCATCCGGCTGCGGGAGGCGGGCTTTACCGTGCAGACGGTGCCCCTGCAGCAGAGCTGCCGGGTGGCGGTGGATGTGCAGTATTTGCAGCGGGTGCTGGACAATCTGTTCAGCAACATCGAAAAGCACGCTGACATGACGGCGCGGGTGACGCTGATGGCCCGGCTGGAGGAGGGGTGGCTGCTGCTGGATCTGGTGAACGGCATCCCGGCGCAGCCCAACGCCGCAGAGAGCACACGCATCGGCTTGCAGACCTGCCGGAAGATCTTGCAGGAGATGGGCGGCACCTTTGAAACGAGGCGGGAGGACGGGCGGTTTCTGGCGGAGCTGGCGCTGCCGTTGGATGAGACGACTGACAAAAAATGAGGCTGTCAAAGCACCCCTTTGCCGGGTTTTGACAAACTGAAGGAAGAAAAATGGGCCTGCTGCAGTTCATTCGAACTATGCAGCAGGCCTTTTTGTTATTTTCTTCTTCCCTTTTTCTGCGACTAATCCTCCGCTGAGCGGATCCAGCTGGGCTTGATGCGTCTCACGGCACCGCAGACCAGACCGAGGGAGGCCAGCGTGGTCATCATGGAGGTGCCGCCATAGCTCACCAGCGGCAGGGTCAGGCCGATCACCGGAAAGACACCCAGATTCATGCCCACATTGATGCCGATCTGCCACATGAACATCCCGCCCACACCGGCGCAGATCAGCGCACTGAACTGGTCGGTGGAGCGCCAGCTGTCGTAATAAATGCGCAGCACCAGCAGCATCAGAAGGGTCAGCAGCAGCAACGCCCCCAGAAAACCCAGCTCCTCGGCGGCCACCGTGAAGATGGAGTCGGTGTGGCTCTCCGGCACCCAGCCGGTCTGGGTCAATGAGCCCTCCAGATAACCCTCTCCCAGCAGCTGGCCGTTGCGCACCGCCGCCGTGGTATGCTTGGCCTGATAGGCCCGCTTGGCGGCCTCGGCGGCATCCAGCGACTCGGCATATTCCGGCGCGAACACCACCAGAATGCGCATTTTCTGTCCCAGACTGAGGAATTTCCAGAGGATGGGAGCGGCAACGCCGATGCAGAGGCCCGCCGCGCCGAACCACCACAGCGAGACGCCATAGACCAGCAGCATCACCAGAAAGATCAGGGGATACATCAGGGCCACCCCCAGATCCCGGGAGACGGCAAACACCGCCGCCGTGGTGATGCCCATGTGGCCCACCAGCTGGAGAATGGTGCTGAAGCGGTTTTTTCGTCCCCGCAGCAGATTCATGTGAGAGGCCATGGTATAGATGAACAGGATCTTGCCCACCTCGCCGGGCTGGATATTCAGACCGCCGGGCAGGGGGATCCAGCTTTTGTTGCCGCCTACGTCCTTCCCCAGCCAGTACAGGGACAGCTGCAGCAGCACATTCATCACCGCCACCGGCACCCACAGCCAGGGAAAGCGGCTGAGATCCAGCATGGAAAGGATCACCAGTCCCACCAGCCCCACGGCGATGCCCACGCACTGTACCAGCATGGCCCGGGAGGAGCTGACCTTCGCCTGCGGCTGGCTGCCGCTCCAGATGAGCACCAGGCCAAAAACGCAGATCGCCAGCGCCAGCACGATCAGCAGCACATCGGTATGCCGGAAATAGTACCGGATGCTTGCCCGGACTCTGCTCAGCATCGGCAGCCCTCCCCCCTCTCAAAGCTTCTGGGGATATTGTAGCATTCCCGGCGCGGTTATGCAACGGACGGGGAGAAAAATTAAAAAAAGTTTCGAAATCGCTTTCCAAAAATGCTTCCCTGTGCTATGATAAACAGGATAGGCAGGAAGGAGCGACGCACTGTGGAGGAACGGGTTTACATCACCCATACTGCGGAGGAGACCGAGCAGCTGGGAGAACGGCTGGCCGGGGAGCTTTCCGCCGTGCCTGCTCTGGCCCTTTACGGCGGGCTGGGCATGGGCAAGACCGCCTTTACCCGGGGACTGGCCCGGGGCTTTGGCTGTACGGTGCCGGCCACCTCGCCTACCTATACCATCGTCAACGAATACCCCGGCAGACGGAAGGTCTGTCATTTTGATATGTACCGGCTCTCCGGCCCCGACGCGCTGTATGACATCGGGTGGGAGGACTATCTGGACTCCGGCGCGCTGTGCGTTACCGAATGGAGCGAAAACGTCCCCGGCGTGTTCCCGCCCGGGACGGTGGAGGTGCATTTTTTCCGCATCGACGATGAAACACGAGAGATCAAGGTGAGAGTATGCTGATTCTTGCGCTGGACACCTCCGGCAGTGTGGCCTCCTGCGCCCTGTTGCGGGACGGTGAGCTGCTGGAGCAGGCTGTTCAGGAATCCCGGATGGATCACAGCCGACTGCTGCTGCCTCTGTGTCAGGAGCTGCTGGCACGGCACGGGCTGAAGCCCGCACAGGTGGATGCCTTTGCCGCCGTCATCGGGCCGGGCTCCTTTACCGGCATTCGTATCGGCACCGCCGCCGTCAAGGGCTTTGCCTGGGCGCTGGACAGGCCCTGCGCGGGCGTTTCCTCGCTGGAGGCCATGGCCTTTGACTGGGCGGGAGAGGGCACGGTGTGCTGCTCCATCAAGGCCCGGCCGGGAGAGCGGTATTTTGCTCTGTTCCGCCGGGAGGGGACGGCCGTCACCCGGCTGACACCCGACGCGGTGGGGACCGACGAACAGGTGGAGGCGGCGCTGGCGCAATATGCCCCCGCGGCCCATTTGCAGGACTGCCAGCGGGCCTCCGGCGCGGCAAAGGCCGCCTGGGCGCAGGCGCAGACCGGCCATTTGCAAAACTGTCATGAAATTTTGCCCGCCTATCTGCGGCTTTCCCAGGCGGAGCGTATGAGAAAGGAACGGATGGAAGCATGAAGATCGCGATCGGCGCCGACCACGGCGGCTATTCCCTGAAGGAGGTGCTGAAGAAGCACCTGCTGGACAACGGACATGAGGTGCTGGATGTGGGCACCCATGACACCGAATCCTGCAATTATCCGGTGTATGCCGAAAAGGTGGCCTATGCCGTCAAGGACGGCGACGCCGCTCTGGGCGTTCTGGTGTGCGGCACCGGCATCGGGATGTCCATTGCTGCCAATAAGGTAAAGGGCATCCGGGCGGCGGCGGTCTCCGACTGCTTTACCGCGCAGGCCACCCGGGAGCACAACGACTCCAACATCCTCTGTCTGGGGGAGCGCACCGTGGGCCCCGGTCTGGCCATGCGCATCGTGGACACCTGGCTGAACGCCGCCTTTGCGGGCGGACGCCATCAGGTGCGGGTGGAGATGATCGGAGAGCTGGAGAGCCGCTGACCGAACAACAGGGGCCGCGATGGGCGGAGCCCCATGCAGTATGAACGCATTACAACAATTAAAATAGAACTGTGAGGGATTTTGTATGGGAATTTTGCATGTGGTGGACCATCCGCTGGTGGCCCACAAGATGACCATTCTCCGCGACAAAAACACCAGCGTCAAGGATTTCCGCGAGCTGGTATCCGAGATCGGTATGCTCATCACCTATGAGGCCACCCGGGATCTGCCGCTGACCACCAAGCTGGTGGAAACACCGCTGTGCGAGAGCGAGCAGCCCACGCTGGCAGGCAAAAAGATCGCCGTCTGCCCCATTCTCCGGGCCGGTCTGGGCCTGGTGGACGGCGTACTGCGCATGATCCCCTCTGCCCGCGTGGCACACATCGGTATGTACCGGGACGAGGAGACGCTGGAGCCCCACACCTACTTCTGCAAGACCCCCAAGGATATCGCCGAGCGGGATATCATCATCGTGGATCCCATGCTGGCCACCGGCGGTTCTGCCGCCGCAGCCATCGACGAAATGCGCAAACGGGGCTGCAGGCATATCAAGCTGCTGGTGCTGGTGGCCGCGCCCGAGGGCGTCAAGCGCATTCAGGAGCATTATCCCGATGTGGATATTTACGCCGGTGCGCTGGACAGCCATCTCAACGAGCACGGCTACATCGTCCCCGGTCTGGGGGATGCCGGTGACCGTATTTTCGGCACCAAGTAAAGCCAAAGCGGCCAAAACGCTCTGCTCCCGCGGTGCAGGGCGTTTTTTCTTGACCAAAAAACAGAAATACGGTATAATTAAGATATCTGTGTGTAAATCATCTACCCGACAGGAGGGCACTTTATGATCCTTGTTTCCGACCTGAGCATGACCTTTGACAAGCAGACCCTGTTCAAACACGTGGATCTGAAATTCACTCCCGGCAACTGCTACGGCATCATCGGCGCCAACGGCGCGGGAAAATCCACCTTTTTGCGGATCCTGGAGGGCCAGCTGGAGCCCTCCTCCGGAACGGTGACCATGGCGAAAAATATGCGGATGTCGGTGCTGCGGCAGGATCACTTCGCATTTGACGAATACTCCGTGCTGGACACCGTCATCATGGGCAACCGGCGGCTGTATGACATCGGCAAGGAAAAGGACGCCCTGTACGCCAAGGAGGATTTCTCCGACGAGGACGGCATCCGTGCCGCCGAGCTGGAGGGGGAATATGCCGAGCTGGGCGGCTGGGAGAGCGAGTCCGATGCCTCCCGCCTGATCCAGGGGCTGGGTCTGAGCGAGGAGCTGCTGTATCAGCAGATGAGCGCGATCTCCGACAGCGAAAAGGTGAAGGTGCTGCTGGCCCAGGCACTGTTCGGCAATCCGGATATCATCCTGCTGGACGAGCCCACCAACCAGCTGGATCTGGAGGCCATCGAGTGGCTGGAGGAGTTCATCATCGAATATCCCGGCACCGTGCTGGTGGTGAGCCACGACCGGCACTTCCTTAACAATGTCTGCACCCACATCGTGGATATCGACTTCGGCCAGATCAAGATGTATGTGGGCAACTATGAGTTCTGGTACGAATCCTCTCAGCTGATCCAGAAGCTCATCAAGCAGCAGAACAAGCGGGTGGAGGAAAAGATAGCCGATCTGCAAAGCTTCATCGCCCGGTTCTCGGCCAACAAATCCAAGTCCCGTCAGGCCACCTCCCGTAAAAAGCTGCTGGACAAGCTGACGGTGGAGGAGCTGCCGGCCTCCTCCCGCCGGTATCCCTTCGTGGGCTTCAGCCCCGACCGGGAGTGCGGCAAGGAGATTTTGGAGATGCACGGCCTGTCCAAGACCGAAAACGGCGAGACGCTGTTCTCCATTGGCGACCTGCGGCTGGAGCGCACCGACAAGGTGGCCTTTCTGGCGGAAAACGAGCTGGCCGTCACGGCGCTGTTTAAGGTGCTGGCCGGGGAGGACGAGGACTTCGTGGGCAGCTTCAAGTGGGGCGGCACCACCTCCATGAGCTATTTCCCAAAGGACAACGGCGCTTATTTTGACGATATCGACCTGAATCTCATCGAATGGCTGCGGCAACATTCTCCTACAGAGGACACCGAGACCTTCCTCCGGGGCTTTCTGGGGCGGATGCTCTTTTCGGGGGATGAGGTGTTCAAGCCGGCCAAGGTGCTGTCCGGCGGCGAGCGGGTGCGGTGTATGCTGTCCCGCATGATGCTGTTCGGCTCCAATGTGCTGCTGCTGGATCAGCCCACCAACCATCTGGATCTGGAATCCATTACCGCCCTCAACGACGGTCTGCGGGATTTCAAGGGCGTGGTGATCTTCACCAGCCACGACCACGAGTTCATCCAGACCATTGCCAACCGGGTCATCCGGCTGGAGAAGGACGGCGTCACCGACTTCCGCGGCACCTACGACGAGTTCATCGAGAGCCGCCGCGCCCGGGGAGAAAAGCTGTAAGCAAAAGCAAAAAAGCAATACCGGCCGTGCATCTGCTGATGCACGACCGGTTTTTTGTCATGGGCTTCATTTCTTCTGCTTTATTTCTTCTTCTTTTTCCGGGACTGCCGATTCCGGGCCTGCGCCTCGGCACGGGTGGCGGCGCTTTTTGCCATTTTTCTGCGATAATCCTCGTATTTTGGGACGCCGCTGCCCTCCAGCAGCGTCAGAACGGCGGGCAGCTGCTCGTCGGTGACAATCATGTGAGTCTCACGGGTCAGGCGTGAAAGCCGCAGCACCCGGCGGCCGTTCCGCTCATCCATCTCGTAATAGGCCGCCTGGTCAAAGGCGATATACCGACCGCCGGCGAACATCCCCTTGTCGCTCAGGCCGCAGCCGCCGGCAAAGATGGTCAGACAGGCCAGGATCACCAGGACGAACACCGGCCAGGTGTGAGTCAGATCCTGAGTGCGGAACAGCGCCAGCGCCAGCAGCACCACCACCAGCACCACCACCGCGCCGCGGCTGGGGGCCTTGCCGGGAATGGTGATTTCCCGCCGGGCGCGCAGCAGCAGTCGCAGTTGATAGACCAGCAGCACGGCGGCCGCTGCCAGCAAAATGTAATCAAAGGTCGTCATTGTGCATCCTCCTCCTGCAGCTCGTCCAGACTCAGCGCGAACGCCGGGGCAAACTGCTCCATGTAATAATCCACCTCGGGCATGTGCATGGCCGTAATGGCCTCCCGGGTCTGTGCGGCGGCGCGGCGGAACTCATCGTTGCCGCCCCGCAGCTCCTCCACGCATTTGATATAGGCGCTGATTTTGTCGGCCGCCTTGACATAGCGATACAGCTCCGGGTCGTCGGTCTCAAAGTCGAACAGCACCTGATAGCCGGGACGCAGCTCAGAGGGCAGCATTTGCAGCAGGCTGTCCGAGGCGGCCCGCTCGATGGACTTGTAGGCCGTGCGAATGGCCGGGTTGTTGTATTTCACCGGGGTGGGCAGGTCGCCGGTGATGATCTCGCTGGCGTCGTGGAACAGGGCCACCGCCGCGATCTGACCGGGATCGACGGTCTTGCCGAAGCGCTCTTTCCCGATCATCGCCAGGGCGTGGGCCGTCACGGCGGTGTCGAAGCTGTGCTCGGTGAGATTTTCCCGGATGTTGTTGCGCATGAGCCCCCAGCGGGTGATGTTCCGCATCCGGGTCAGCATGGCAAAAAAGCCGTTCTTACGCATAAAGCCCCCTGTTTGGATAGATTTTGTCCTTATTGTAGCAGAATGCGCCGTCCGATGCAAGGGCCGCGGCTACAGCGCCCGGAAGTACTCCGGCCGCAGGTCGGTGCGGCCGCTCATGGCCGACTGGATGCGCCGCAGCAGGGCCTGCTTGTCCTCGTTCAGCGTGCCCCGGAGGGTCAGGTAGTTGGAGGCGTGGTTCATGCGGAACACCGCCCCCTGGCAGTCCAGCTGCGCCACCAGCAGGGCGGTCTCCTCCAGGATCAGGCGGCTGTCCGGCAGAGCGAATGTGCCCTGCTCCACCCAGTCAAACAGGGGCGTGCCCGGCTCCACCATCAGGGTGAGCAGGCCAATATAGGCCGGCTTCATGGCCGAAAGGGCGGTGGCGGTGTCCAGCGCGTGCTCCCGCCACGCATCCATACCGCCCAGACCGGAGATGGCCGTCACCGAAAGCAGGATGCCCGCCCGGTTGATCTTCTGCCCGGCAGCCACGATGTCCGCCGCCGTGTGGCCCTTGCGCATCCGCTGCAAAACGGCGTCGCAGCCCGACTCCAGCCCCATGTACACCATGGTCAGACCCTTTTGCCGCAGACGGAAAAGCTCCTCCGGCGTGCGTTTTTGGATGCTGCCGGGGGAGGCGTAGCAGGTCACCCGCTCCCGCTCGGGAAACAGCCGGGCGATCTCGTCCAGAATGCGCTCCAGCTCGTCGGCGGGGCGGATGAGGGCATCGCCATCGGCCAGAAAGATGCGGCGCACCGAAGAACAGGCCGCCCGGGCCAGACGGAAATCCTCCAGAATTTCTTCCATGGGCCGCAGCGCGAAGCGCTTTTCCTTGTACATACTGCAAAAGGCGCAGGTATTGTGGCTGCACCCATAGGTGACCTGAACGATCAGGCTGCGGGCCTCAGAGGGCGGTCGGTAAACACTGCCGAAATATCTCATGAAAAGATCCTCCTTTGGTCAATGGGAACGGAGCGCGCGGGACGGTCAGCCGGCCAGCGCCGCCGTGCCGTCCTCCTCCTCCTCCGCAGAGAGCGTTTTCTTCATCCTGTGGAAGGCGAAGGCAAAGCACAGCATATGAGCCGAAAAGGTCAGCGCCCAGGAGATGGGGTAGGAGATATACAGACTGCTCAGCGTGCCCGTCTGGCGGAAAATGGTGTAGATCCACAGGATACGGCTGCCGCAGGCGCCCAGCAGCGAAACGGTGGTGGGAACCCACGACCAGCCAAGACCGCGCATACCGCCGCAGCCGATCTCCATCAGGCCACAGAGGAAATAGGGCACCGCCAGATAGGTCATCCGGGTCAGACCCACCTGGATCATTTGCTCCTGCAGACCCTCGCTGTCCGAGCAGTAGATGGAAAGCAGCGGGTGACCGCAGAGATACACCAGATTGCCCAGCACCAGTCCCACCACGGACACCACCACGATGCAGATGCCCATGACCTTCAAAATGCGCTTTGGCTTCCGTGCGCCCAGGTTCTGGCTGACAAAGGTGATGCAGGCCTGATAGACGGCATTCATGGCGGTATAGACAAAGCCCTCGATGTTGGCGGCGGCAGAGTTGCCGGCTATCACCACCGAGCCGAAGGAGTTCACCGACGACTGGATGATGACATTGGACAGCGAAAACAGACTGCCCTGGATGCCGGCGGGCAGGCCCACACGGATCATGCCGATGAGCTTGTCCTTATAAATGCGGACCTCCTTCAGATCCAGGTGGCAGCAGTCCTCCCGCAGGGTCAGGCAGCGGATCACCAGCACGGCAGAGATCACCTGAGAGATGACGGTGGCGATGGCCACGCCCGCCACGCTCATATCGAACACGATGACCAGAATCAGGTTGAGCACCACATTCACCGCGCCGGACAGAGACAGGATGTACAGCGGGCGCTGGGTGTCGCCCACGGCACGCAGGATGGCCGCGCCGAAGTTGTAGGCGATGTTGAAGGGCATCCCGCAGAAATAGATCCGCAGGTATAGAGAGGCCAGGGGCAGAACATCCTCCGGTGAACCCATCAGCTCCAGCATGGGGGTGGAGAACACCAGACCCACGATGCCGGCCAGCACGCCGAGAATGACGCTGGCGCCCACGGCGCAATGTACCGATTGGGATACCGATTCGTGGTCGCCGGCACCGTAATATCGGGCCACCAGCACATTACAGCCCACCGAAACGCCAATGAACAGATTGACCAACAGATTGACCAGTGCGCCGGTGGAGCCCACTGCCGCCAGCGCCGCAGAGCTGGAAAACCGGCCCACCACGATGACATCGGCGGCGTTGTACAGCAGCTGCAGCATACCGGAGAGCATCAGCGGAACCGAAAACCGGATGATCTTGCCCAGCAGCGGGCCCTGCGTCATATTGAGATTGACTGCTTTCGCCATAAACAGTATCCTCCTGTTTGCTTTTTGGGGTAAAAGGGCTTCCCCGCAGGTATGTCCCGCCGGGAAGCCCCCGTTGCCTGTCAGTTCTCTTCGGCCACCGGACGGGGCAGCTTGCGCACATGGGCCCATTCCAGCCGATGCTCGGCGATGGTTTCCGCCTGGATGTCCATGCCCAGTGCCTGAATACGGGGATGAGAGCCATCCTCCGGGATGACGGCCAGCTTGCCGAACAGCAGACCGCCCAGCGTCTCGTATTCCTCGGCGTCCTCCTCGGGGATGTCCAGCTCCAGCGCCTCGGCGATGTCCTCCAGCGCGGCAGAGCCGGCGATGCGCCAGCCGTCGCCGGAAGGAGCGATCTCCCGCTCCTCCTCCGGGTCGAACTCATCGTAGATCTCACCCACCAGCAGTTCCAGAAGATCCTCCATGGTCACCAGACCGGAGGTGCCGCCGTATTCATCCACCACGATGGCCATGTGCTCCTTCTTCCGCTGCATATCCCGGAACAAAACATCGGCCTTCACCGACTCCGGGACGAAAAACACCGGCCGCAGCAGCTCCCGCAGGGGCTTGGGCTGGGGTGCGCGGGCATTCAGCAGATACTGGCGGGTGTTCAGGATGCCGATGATGTCGTCCACATCCTCGCCGCACACCGGAAAGCGGGAAAGCCCGCTCTGCTCGATGGTGGCCACGATCTCCTGCTCGGTGTCGTCCAGCCAGAGGAATTCCATATCGGTGCGGTGAACCATCACATCCTCCACGGGCAGATCGTCAAACTCGAAGATGTTTTCGATGAGCTCCTTTTCCTCCTGGCCGATGGCTCCGGTCTCTTCGCCTTCGCCCACCATCAGCAGGATCTCATCCTCGCTGACCTCCTCCACCTGATCGTCGGGATCGACGCCGAACAGGCGCACGATGCCGCCGGAAAGGCGCACCAGCAGCCAGGTGACCGGCCGCAGCAGCCGTGCCAGCACACAGGCCGGTCCAAACACCGCCCGGGCGGTGTTATCTGCCCGGTGCCGGGCATAGCGCTGGGGCGCAAGATCGATCAGCGCCAGCGCCAGCAACAGAAGAAGGATCCACAAAACGCCGCCCACCAGCTGCTGAACGGTGCCGTTGTGGGACAGCAGGCCCTCTGCCTGCCGGATCAGCCAGGCGGTCAGCGGATTCATCACCGCAAAAAAGCCAAAAGCCACGGCACCCACCCGCATGGCGGCACAGAAGTCGTCGGGCTCCTGCACCACGGGCAGCATTCTGGCGGCCTTTTTGTCGCCATCCTCCGCGGCACGGATCAGCTTACTTTCACTACATTCCCGGATGGCATTGGAGGCCAGGGCGCAAAACACGCCCAGCACGATAAATACAAGCTCCAGCAGCAGCCATCGTCCAACAGGATCTGACAAAAAAATTCCCCCTAATAGGTGTATATTTCTGTTTTCACAGTTCCTTATATTATAGCACGGGCGGGTAGGAAATGCAATCGGTGCCCACGGGCAAAACGATGGGTTTCCCAAAGGTTTTTCGCTTTTTTCGCCAAAGGGCGGGGCTTTCCCGCGGATTTTTTCGGTTTTCGCTCCCGGACGAAGGCGGAACGAGTTGACGGCGGGGGCAGAGCTGGGCTATAATAAAAGGAACTATTGGGAAGAGGGAGCGCGTCTTTATGCAGATCTGGAAGCATTTCCGCACCATCACCCGCCACCGCCATACCGTCATCGGCCTGTGCTTCCGGGCGGGGATCGGCTGGCAGGGGCTGGGGCATGACCTGTCCAAATACAGCCCGGTGGAGTTTTTGAATTCCGCCCGCTTTTATCAGGGCGACCGCAGCCCCAACGACCGGGAACGCATCGTTCGGGGCTACTCCCTGTCCTGGCTGCATCATAAAGGCCGCAACCGGCATCACTATGAATACTGGACGGACTACAGCAATGTGACCCACATGGTGGAGCCGGTGAAAATGCCCCTGAAGTATGTGGTCGAGATGTTCTGCGACCGCATCGCAGCCTGCAAGACCTATCAGGGCGCGGCCTATGACGACCGCAAGCCGCTGGAGTATTATCAGCGGGGAAAGGGGCGGCACCTGATGCACCCGGAGACCGATGCCTTTTTGGGCTTTCTGCTGGCCATGCTGGCGGAAAAGGGGGAGGCGTGGACCTTCGCCTGGATCCGAAGCTACCGTCGCCGACACGACACCTACTAAGCCGCCCTCCCTCCGCACCAGGAGCCGCAGAGGGAGAGCCCCCCGTCTCGCGTATCCCTTGGCTCTCCCTCTGGGAGAGCTGGATCGACCGAAGGTCGAGCCTGAGAGGGCTGCACCCGGCGAAAATCCATCTCCTTGCTAACTCGGTTGCATAATTTTTCTTTCTCAACCCTGCGGGGCGTTCCTTTCCACCGGCGGAAAGGAACCAAAGGCCGCTGGGGCGTTTCGACTCGCCCCAGACCCCTAACGCCCGCTCAAGCGCCGCGGGGCTCGCTACTCGACCTTCCTCAGGAAGCACATCTCTCGTCCAAAACCCGCCGGGGGGCTTCCTGCCCTTCCGGGGAGGGCCCTGGCTGAACGCCGCTGGGACGCGGGGCTTGCAGGCCCACGCGATGACATGAATGTCCGGCGCGGGAGCGCCGGACATCCCCCGTGCCAGTCATTCCTCATCCTCGGAGAGG
>CAZDUQ010000002.1:26558-31311 GCA_964508665.1 uncultured Oscillospiraceae bacterium
CGGAGAGGATCGTAAAGATCTCCAGCAGGGTGTCCAGCAGCGCCTCGTCCTCCACCGGGACGAGGCTTTCGTCATTCATGGTGAAAAAATACAGTGCCGTGCTCTCGCCGGGCTCCTCCGCATATTCGGCGGCCACCAGATAGTCCTCGCCGCCGTAGTTCAGCTGGGACAGCACCTCCAGCGTCAGTTCCCCGCCGTCCAGTGTCTCCACTGTCAGCAGCTCGGGCTCATATTCCTCCTCCGGCAGCTCAAACAGCTCATCGTGGGCGTGCTCGTTCATGATGCTCTCTCCTTTCAGCAGTCCTCAAAGTTGCAATACACCTGCATCTGCCCATGGCGCAGCAGCACGCGGCCCAGAGCGATGGTGGTGTTGATGTTCAGCTGCTCATCCAGCAGCAGCAGGTCGGCGTCGGCGCCGGGGGACAGAACGCCCTTTTTGCCAGCCAGCCCCAGCGCCTTTGCCGGGTTGGCCGTCACCGGCAGGATGGCCTCCTCCAGCGGCAGGCCCTCGTGCTCCACCAGCCCCTTCACCGTGCGGTGAAGGGCGGTGATCTTGCCCGCGCCGATGCCGATCATTTCCTTTTTCTCGTTCCACACCGGCATGGAGCCGTTGCCGTCGGTGCTCAGGGTCACCGAGCCGGCGGGGCATTCCCGCAAAGCGCGGTGGATGATACCGCAGCGTTTGGGCACATTTTCCGACGAGCAGGTGATGTCGATGAAGCCGCCCATGTTGGCGAACCGGATGGCTGCATCCAGCTTGCCCGCCAGATGGGTGGGGCGGAAGGTGGAGATGGGCACCTCGGAATGCTCCAGCGCGTCGAAGATGACATTCAGCTGATCCTCTCCCGAGCCGGTGTGCAGGTGGACGATGCCCGGCTTGCCCGACAGGATGCCCGCCTGGTGGGCGTCGGAGGCCAGCCGGATGAGCTCATCACGGGTGATGGTGGCCGAACGGTGGTCGCAGATGGCGATCTTTACGCCGATGCACTCCTCCAGCAGCACGATGTCCCGCCGCACGGTGCCGGTGACGGTGGGGGAGGGATATTCGTAGGCACCGGTGAGGAAGAAGCAGGTCAGGCCCTGCTCCCGAAAGGCCTTGCATTTGGCCAGCAGGCTCTCCACCGAGCGGGTGGTGCCGTCGGTGCCCAGCAGACCCACCAGCGTGGTGACGCCGGCCTTTACCGGGGCACTGAACCGCAGCGGCGGCACCTGATTGGAAAAGCCGCCCTCACCGCCGCCGCCGGTGATGTGGACATGCTGGTCGATGTAGCCGGGGACGGCGTACATTCCACCGCCGTCCAGAATTTCCAGACCGGGGAGGGTGACCGGAAGGCGGTCGTCCATGGCGGCGATGCGCCTGTCGGCGATGAGCAGCTCGGTGGGCTTCCACGCGCCGTCGCGGAAGACACGGATGTTTTGGATCAGCTTTAACATAAGCACAGCTCCTTACTGTCGCAGCATTTGGCACCATTATAGCGCATGACCGGCCGGGATGCAAACGGAAATCGTGCAGACGGGAAAAACGGCGTGACCCGGGTCGAACCGGTCACGCCGCTTTTGAGAACCGATATCTTCCGGGCGTACGGCCCGGGCGGGCTTTACAGCTCGCTCTTGTCGGGAAAGACGATGGCGCAGACAATATAGGCCACCAGCGCCGCGCCGTAGGCCAGCGACAGCACCGCCCACAGCACCCGCACCAGCGTGGGATCGATGTCAAAATAATCGGCCACACCGGCGCAGACACCGCACAGCATTTTCTTTTCCCGCAGCTTGTAAATACGTTTTTTCATACTTTCATCCCCTCATTTTCTGTTTGTGTCAGCGGCGATAGATGCGCAGATCGCCGGAGACGGTTTGCATACTGTAGTGCCGGTCTGCACCGGACAGATAGACGGCGGTGCCGCTCTTGTCGCTGAGGGAGGTCTTCAGGTTGAAATCCGACCGCACATCGCCGGAGATCCGCTTGTAGTGCAGGAAGAACCCATCGTTGTCGGGCAGCGCCAGCCGGGTGTCACCGGACACCGTGGCGATCTCCAGCCCATCGGGAACATTCTCCAGCTTGAGCGTCACATCGCCGCTGGTGCTTTTGGCGGTGATCCGATCAGCTGTGCCGCGGAAGGCGCAGTCGCCGGAGACCGTTTGCAGCTGCAGCTCACACACCCGACCGGAGACCTCCAGATCGCCGCTGGTGGACAGCAGCTCCGCCGTGCCGCAGCGCAGCTGGGGGCAGCAGATGTCGCCGCTGAGGGTCCGGATGTGCAGGCTCGCCGCCTCCAGCTCCTTTTCCAGCTCCACATCCCCGCTGCCGGTGCTGACCCGCAGACTGTTCCAGGCCCGCTGGGGCAGATAGATCTCAAAGTCGGAGCGCAGCATGCCGTAGTTGAACAGCACCGACCCGGCGCTGTTTTTCTGCCCCTGGGCGATGGTCAAAATGCCCTCCCGGCTCTGGATGCGCGCCAGCTTATCCTCCGAAAGCTCGCTGTCGGAAAGCTCCACGATGTAGATGTTGTCATCCTGCGACACACCAAAGGTCACATCGCCCTTGTTGCTCAGAACCTCCACCCCGGTCAGCTCGGCGGCGGGAACGGTGTAGTCGTAGCGGTGCTTTTCTCCTTCAAAGCTGCCGGAAAGGCTCTTCCAGGTGGATTTGAAGCCGTTTTTCACACTGTGTGCCATCTCCCGCAGGGGTTCTTTGGATTCCTGCGCCAGACCTTTGGCGGCGGTGCCGATGTGCCCGGCGGCACTCTTCAGGTCGTTGGCCACCTCCCGCATGGAGGGCTCCAGATTTTTCAGATTTTTGCCCATCTGGCGCATCAGGTCGTCAATACCGGCGAAGGGATTGTCCGAGGTCTTTCCGGCCTCCTCCGAGCGGCGGTTGGCCTCGTTGATGAAGGAGACCACCTCTCCCAGATCGCCCATGCCCGCCTGCACCTGAGCCAGTGCATCATCGGGCTCCATACCGCCGCCCACCAGCTCGTTGTATTTTTCGGTGAGATCGGCGGTGATCTCCTCGATGACATCGTCCTTGGCGGGGCAGTTGACCGCGCCGCTGAGCCGATCCTTTACCAGTTCACGCAGTTGCTCGTTCATGTTTTCAGTTGCCTCCTTCAGCAATGTTGTCGATCAGGCAGTCGATGATCTTTTTGACCCGCTGCCATTCCAGCTTGTTTTCCTCGTAAAAATCGCGCCCCTGTTGGGTGATGGCGTAATAGCGGCGGCGGGCGCCGGCGCTTTCATCCCCCCAGTAGGAGCGGATGTGTCCGGCCTGCTCCAGCCGGCGGAAGGCGGTGTACAGCGTGCCCTCCTTGGCCTCGTATTCGCCGCCGGTGCGGTCCCGAATGGCCTTGTTGATCTCGTAGCCATAGCTGTCATGCTCCAGCAGCTGGGCCAGAATGATAGTCTCGGTATGGCCGCGGATGATATCGGATGTGAGCGACATTTGGGTTCCTCCGTTCCTTAATGGTGACTCTATCATACAACGAATTACTTCGGCTGTCAAGGTATTTTAACGCGAAAAGTATTAAGAAATTTTTAATACCGCGGCAGAGTCATGAAAAGAAAAAAAGGAAAAAGGGTTCTTTTTCACTTGACAAAGGAAAAGTGCGGTGCTAAAATGCTGACAATAACCGATAGAAACCGTTGAGGCGGAAGTAACGGCGGGAATGCCTTCACAGAGAGTCCGGGGTGCTGGGAGCCGGGCAGGAAACAACCCGTCAAATGGGCCGCTGAGGGCGCGGGGAAAGGCAAACGCTGAGTATTCCGCGACGCGTGGGCATGCGTCAGTTGCCGGGAGTCTGCTGGGACTCCGCAAAGGGTGCAGCGCTGGCTGCAAATCAAGGTGGCACCGCGGATCGTGCGATTCGTCCTTGACAGACCGGAGGGGTCTGTCCGGGGCGATTTTTTTATTGCGGGAGGAACAAACCATGCTGCTGACCAAACGATGGCGTCTCTGCTGAAATATCACGGCCAATCAACCATTTCAACAAACTGATTTTTCGGAGGACGATCTTATGAAGCTGAACAATGTGGATTTTGAGACTTATTTCAAGCAGTACCCGGACAAAAACGGCTATTTTGGCAAATACGGCGGCTCCTATGTGTCGCCGGAGCTGCAAGCAGCCATGGACGAGATCACAGAGGCTTATTTCACCATCTGCCAGTCCCGCAAGTTCATTGCCGAGCTGCGGCGCATCCGCCGGGAGTTCCAGGGCCGCCCCACCCCCATCTCTCACCTGGAGCGTCTCAGCAACAGCCTGGGGGGCGTGCAGCTCTATGTGAAGCGGGAGGATCTGAACCATACCGGCGCCCACAAGCTGAACCACTGCATGGGCGAGGTGCTGCTGGCCAAGTACATGGGTAAGAAAAAGGTCATCGCGGAGACCGGCGCAGGGCAGCACGGCGTGGCCATGGCCACCGCCGCCGCCTATTTCGGCATGGAATGCGATATTTATATGGGCGCGGTGGACATCAAAAAGCAGGCCCCCAATGTGGCCCGTATGAAGATCCTTGGCGCCAATGTGGTGGAGGTGACCCACGGCCTCCAGACCCTGAAGGAGGCGGTGGACGCCGCCTTTGACGCCTATTGCCGGGAGTATAAGGACGCCATCTACTGCATCGGCTCGGTGGTGGGGCCCCATCCCTTCCCCATGATGGTCCGGGATTTCCAGAGCGTTGTCGGCATTGAGGCCCGGGAGCAGTTCCTGGATATGACCGGCCATCTGCCCGACGCGGTGGTGGCCTGTGTGGGCGGCGG
>CAZDUQ010000002.1:31321-32141 GCA_964508665.1 uncultured Oscillospiraceae bacterium
CCAACGCCGCCGGGATGTTCGCCGGCTTCCTTAATGACCCGGTGGACATCTACGGCATCGAGCCTCTGGGCCGCGGCCCTGCCATGGGTGACCACGCAGCCAGCCTGCAATACGGCACCGAGGGCGTGATGCACGGCTTCAACTCCCTGATGCTCAAGGATGAAAACGGCGAGCCTGCCCCGGTCTATTCGGTGGCCAGCGGTCTGGATTATCCCTCCTCCGGCCCCGAGCATGCCTTTTTGCATGACATCGGCCGGGTGAAATATGATGTGGTGGACGACGACGAGACCATCGACGCCTTCTACGCGCTGGCCCGTATGGAGGGCATCATCCCCGCCATCGAGAGCGCCCACGCCGTAGCCTATGGCATCAAGCTGGCAAAAAAGATGGACACCGGCTCGGTGCTCATCAACCTGTCCGGCCGGGGCGACAAGGATATGGACTATATCATTGAAAAATACGGCATCCGCTGAGGAAACCAAAGAAGCGCCCCGACCGTGCGGCTCCATCTCACAGGGAACCAAACCGAACCCCGGGGTACTGCCGGTACGGGACAAGTGAAATACCCGCAGGCCATCGTTTGATGGCTTGCGGGTATTTTTGTCATAAAGATAAAGCCGGTATCCCTGTTTTCAGCCGGATCTGCGGCCGCCCCGGCGAGGGGCCGATGACGGCGTGAGGTGCGCTGTGGATCTTCAGCTGCCGGCGTGCTGCCGGGTCTGGGCCACCGCCAGCTCATCGCAGCGGTTGTTATAGGGATTGTCAGCGTGGCCCTTTACCCAGACAAAGGTCACCTGATGGCGGGAAAGCTGTTCATCCA
>CAZDUQ010000003.1:0-2441 GCA_964508665.1 uncultured Oscillospiraceae bacterium
TGGGGGTGGCCGTCACCGCCGGGCTGCAGCTCTGGCGGCGGCAGACCATCCTCTCTGTCATCGGCGGCACGGCGGTATATATGCTGCTGGTGCAGCTGGTGTTCTGACGCACCTGTTTTCCTGTTCCTAAGCTTTGGCTTTTTGATAAACTGAAAGCCGCCCGGACATATGCGTGTCCGGGCGGTTTTATATCATTCTTCCGTTATCAGCCGCACTTGGAAAATCCGCAGGAGCGGCAGATGACGCAGCCGCCCTCGTGCTCTAGCTGTGCGCCGCACTCAGGACACAGATGCATCCGGTCGGCGGGCACGGCGGCAGCCGAACCGGCGGGAGCGTGGGTGATGGTGGTGCGCCGCTCGGCCTCCAGCTGGGGCGCCCGGCCCTCCTTGTGCTCCTCAATGTACCGCGCCACCTTGGCCACCACCTTGGCGATGGCGTCGGGGCAGGAGGTGCAGCTCATGCCCTGCTGGCGGATGGTGGAGGGGCAGCGGATGCCCTTCAGCTGGTCATAGATCTCTTCCACCGAAATGCCGGACCGCAGCGCCACCGACACCAGCCGGGCCGTGGCCTCGCTCTGGGAGGGACAGCCTCCCGCCTTTCCGGTGGAGGTGAACACCTCACAGATGCCGTTCTCATCGTAGTTGACGGTAATATACAGGTTGCCGCAGCCGATCTTCACCCGCTCGGTAAAGCCCTGGGTGATGGCCGGCCGGGGCCGGGGCTTCACATGGACGGGTGCCTGCGCCTCCTGCTCCTTGTCCTCGCCCGAGACCTTGCCGATGTTCAGCACCTGGCTGTCCCGGCTGCCGTCCCGGTAGATGGTGACGCCCTTGCACCCCAGCTTGAAGGAAAGGCGATAGACCTCCTCCACCTCAGCCCTGGTGGCATCGTGACGGAAATTTACCGTTTTGGACACGGCGTTGTCGGTGTGCTTCTGGAAGGCGGCCTGCATCCGGGTGTGATACAGCGGCGAGACATCGTGGGCGCAGACGAACACCCGGCGGATGTCGGCGGGGATCTCCTCGATGTGGGCGATGGTGCCCTCTTGGGCGATGCGCTCCAGCAGCTCCTGCGAATACAGCCCCCGCTCCTTCAGCACCTCCAGCAGAATGGGGTTGACCTCCACCATTTTGGTGCCGTCCATCACGTTGCGGATATAGGCAAAGGCAAAAATGGGCTCAATGCCGGAGGAGCATCCGCCGATCATGGAGATGGTACCGGTGGGGGCGATGGTGGTGACGGTGCCGTTGCGCAGCGGCGCGTCATCCTGATAGATGGACTCGCCAAACAGGGGGAAAGCGCCCCGGATGGCCGCCAGCTCCTGACTGGCCCGGTGTCCGCACTGGTTCACAAAGGCCATCAGATGATCGGCCAGATCCACGCCCTCGTTGGAATCATAGGGGATGCCCAGCCGCAGCAGCACATCGGCAAAGCCCATGATGCCCAGCCCGATCTTTCGGGTGGAGCGGGTGACCCGGCCGATCTCCTCCAGCGGATAGTTGTTCACATCGATGACATTGTCCAAAAAGTGGACGGCCAGCGTGATAGTCTGCCGCAGCTCCTCATAGTCCAGCTCCCAGCCGCTTTCGGTTTTTTTCAGCATCTTCACCAGATTGACGGAGCCCAGATTGCAGCTCTCATAGGGCAGCAGCGGCTGCTCGCCACAGGGATTGGTGGATTCGATCTCCCCCTGCGCAGGCACCACGTTGTCCCGGTTCAGCCGGTCAAGGAAGATGATGCCCGGTTCGCCGTTGGACCAGGCGGCCTCCACGATCTCGTCAAACAGCGCCCGGGCGTTCTTCTTGCCGCAGGGCTGCTTGGTGCGGGGATCGATGAGATCGTAGTCCTCGCCCGCTTCCACCGCCTGCATAAAGGCCTCGGTCAGGCCCACCGACAGGTTGAAGTTGGTGATGTCGGTGTTGTTGCGCTTGCAGCGGATGAACTCCTCGATGTCGGGATGATCCACTCGCAGGATGCCCATGTTGGCCCCACGCCGGGTGCCGCCCTGCTTGACGGCCTCGGTGGCCATGTTGAACACCCGCATGAAGGACACCGGGCCGGAGGCCACTCCGCCGGTGGAGCGCACGGTAGCGCCCGCCTGCCGCAGGCGGCTGAAGGAAAACCCGGTGCCGCCCCCCGACTGGTGGATGAGGGCGGCATTCTTCACCGTGTCAAAGATCTCCACCATGCTGTCGCCCACCGGCAGCACAAAGCAGGCCGAAAGCTGCCCCAGGGGTCGCCCGGCGTTCATCAGTGTGGGGGAATTGGGCAAAAACTTCAGGCTGGTCATCAGCTCGAAGAAGGCATCGGACAGGCCGGAAACGCTGGCGCCGTCGCTGTAATTGGCGTCGGCCTGTGCCACGGCATCGGCCACCCGGCGGAACATCTGCTCTACGGTCTCGCAGGGGAGGCCGTTTTCATCCTTGGCCAGATAGCGGCGC
>CAZDUQ010000003.1:2541-23638 GCA_964508665.1 uncultured Oscillospiraceae bacterium
CTGCTCTACGGTCTCGCAGGGGAGGCCGTTTTCATCCTTGGCCAGATAGCGGCGCTTGAGCACCTCCATGGCGTTGGAACTGATATCGGTCATAGCCATAAGAAAAAACTCCTTTATGTGGTAGAATCAACGGTTTGTCTACTACTATATCTTGTATCTGCCGATTTTGCAAGATACAAAATACAAGTTTCGAAAAAAATCCCCGCTCCCGGAACGTGCCGCTCCGGACGCCGGATTTTTCCCTTGCGAAAGCCTGTCGGGAGTGCTATAATAATATAAATAATGGCGTTTTTGTCTGTTCGTCCGGAATACGACTGCAAAAGCGCCCATCCAGTCTTTCCGAAAGGGGAGAACAAAATGGAAAAACGCTTTTCGCGAATGATCGAATCGGGCACCCGGATGGCCTTTGTGGTAATGGTGCTGTTCGCGCTTGTCAGCTGGGCCTGGATCCACTGGGCCGTGGGTCTGTGCGAGCTGGTGATCGTGGTGCTGCTGTATGCATATTACCGGCAGCGCAGCAAGCGCCGGGCGGCGGAAATCCACAAGTATGTGGAAAATCTTGCCTTCTCCGTGGACGATGCCTCCAAGCACTCCATGGTCAACTTCCCTCTGCCCATGGTGATCCTGCGGGTGGATTCCGGCGAGATCATCTGGTGCAACGAGGATTTCAGCCGCATCTCCGGTCGAAAGGAGAGCCTGTTTGAAAATCATATCACCGATGTGCTCCACGGCTTCGATACCCGCTGGATCATGGAGGGTAAGACCCTCTGCCCCTATGATGTGGAGCTGGGGCAGCGGAAATATCAGGTCTACGGTAATCTGGTGCGGTCGGGGCGCAGCGGCGGCTCGGCTCTGCTGGCCACTCTGTTCTGGATGGACAACACCGACTACCTGACCCTGCGGGATCAGGTGGAGCGCTCCCGTCCGGTGGTGGGGCTCATCCTCATCGACAGCTATGAGGAACTGGTGAAAAACGCCTCCGAGGCCGAAAAATCCACCCTCACCGCCGACATCGACCGGTACATCAACAAATGGGCCGAGCCTGCCAACGGCATCGTCCGCCGTTTGCAGCGGGACCGCTACCTGTTCATCTTTGAGCAGCACAGTCTGGTGGACTTCACCGCAGCCAAATTCTCCATTCTGGAGGATATCCACGCCGTTCAGAACAGCGAGGGCCTCAGCGCTACCCTGTCCATCGGCATCGGCAAGGGAAAATGCTCCCTGGCTGAGCTGTATCAATACGCTGCCCTGGGCATCGATATGGCCCTTTCCCGCGGCGGCGACCAGGCGGTGGTCAAGAGCAAGAACGCCTTTGAGTTCTACGGCGGCCGCAGCAAGGAGCTGGAAAAGCGCACCAAGGTGCGCTCCCGCGTGATGGCCAACGCCCTGATGCAGCTCATCCGGGATTCCAGCCAGGTATTCCTCATGGGCCACAAATATTCCGATCTGGACAGCATCGGCGCCTGCGCCGGTCTGGTGTCCGCCGTGCGCAAGGCCGGACGCCCCGCTTATATCATCGTGGACGACCAGGCCACCTCCGCCAGGGAGCTCATCGACCGTCTGCGGGCCGCGCCCCAGTACGAGGGGGTCTTCATCACCCAGGAGGATGCCATCTTTAAGGCGGATGCCGCCTCTCTGTGCGTGGTGTGTGACACCACCCGCCCCGATATGGTGGAGGGGCCTCAGCTGCTGGAGTCCGTCCAGCAGATCGCCGTGGTGGATCACCACCGCCGCGCCGCCCAGTACATCGAAAACGCCGCCATTTCCCTTCACGAGACGTATGCCTCCTCGGCCTGTGAGCTGGTGGCCGAGCTGCTGCAATATGTGGTCAACCGCACCGATATCCTGAAGGTGGAGGCCGATGCCATGCTGGCCGGTATCTTCCTGGATACCAAGGGCTTCACCGTCAAGACCGGCGTCCGCACCTTCGAGGCCGCAGCCTTCCTGCGTCAGGCGGGGGCCGACACGGTGGAGGTGCGCAAGCTGTTCTCCGGCGGACTGGAGGGCGCGGTGAAGAAATACCAGATCATCTCCTGCGCCCGGGAGGCCTTCCCCGGCATTTCCCTCTCCGTGGTGGAGGAAGAGACGCCCCGCGCCACTGCCTCTCAGGCGGCGGATGAGCTGATCAATGCCTCCAACATTATGGCCGCCTTTGTGGTCTATGGGGAGAAGGGCGGCTCGGTGATCTCCGCCCGCTCCTACGGCGCGGTCAATGTGCAGGTGGTGCTGGAGAAGATCGGCGGCGGCGGCAGCCTGACCTCCGCCGGGGCGCAGTTCCCCGACCGTTCAGTCCACGAAACGGCAGAGGTGCTCAGCCGTGCCATCGGGGAGTATCTGGCAGAGATTCGGGAAAAACCCCAGAAATCATAAAACTTTTCGACATATCATTCCATTTTTCAACATATCGTTATCATAAAGGAGAACCAAACCCATGAAAGTGATCTTGTTACAGGATGTAAAAGCCCAGGGCAAGAAGGGCCAGATGATCGAGGTTTCCGACGGCTACGCCCGCAACTTCCTGCTGCCCCGCAAGCTGGCGGTGGAAGCCACCACCGACGCGGTGAACGCCAAGAAGAACGCCGACGAGGCTGCCGCCTTCCATGCCGCACAGGACAAAAAGGCCGCCCTGGCCCTGCAGGCCGCGTTGAAGGATAAGCCGGTGCGCATCCGGGCCAAGGCCGGCTCCGCCGGCCGCCTGTTCGGCTCGGTCACCACCAAGGAGGTGTCCGAGGCCCTGAAGGCGCAGTACGGCATCGACCTGCCCAAGACCCGCCTGGAGCTGGCCGAGCCCATCAAGGCATTCGGCACCTATCAGGTCAAGGCAAAGCTGTACACCGAGGTGCAGGGCGTGGTCACCGTCAAGGTTGAGGAAGCGTAACAGACGGCCGCATCGACCGGTTTCCGGAGAGGAGAGGATCCTATGGCGTTAGACGAACTGCTTTCCCGGCAGACACCCTACAGCCTGGAGGCGGAGCAGTCCGTGCTGGGCAGTATGCTCATCGACCCCCGCTGCATTCCCGAGGTAATGGAGATGCTCAGGCAGGAGGATTTCTATACCGAAAGCCACCGGCAGCTGTATGAGGCCATCCAGCGGATGTTTCTGGAGGGCCGCAGCGTGGATCCCGTCACCGTGCTGGACGAACTGAAGGGCATGGGCCTGCGGGAGCAGTTTCCCCGGGAGTTCCTTTTGCAGCTGGTGGATATGACCCCCCACTCCGCCAATGTGGAGGAGTATGTCAGGATCGTCCGCAGCAAAAGCATGCTGCGGGAGCTGCAGCAGGTGGGCACCGAGATCGTGGAGCTCACCCGCGCCGAGGAGGACGACGCCGACACCGTGGCCGATCTGGCCGAGCAGAAGGTTTATGCCGTCCGGCAGGGACGGGAGATCCAGGGACTCATGCCGCTGAGCAGCGCCATTCAGGAGGTCTATGCCAATCTGGATGATCTGGCTTCCAGCGGCGGCAAGCTGCCCGGCCTGCCCACCGGCTTTTCCATGCTGGATCAGTATATCGGCGGCCTGAACAAAAGCGACCTGATCCTGCTGGGGGCCCGACCCGGCATGGGCAAGACCGCCATCGCGCTGAATATGGCCATAAGCGCCGCCCGCAAAAGCGGCAAAACGGTGGTCATTTTCCAGCTGGAGATGTCCAGTGCGCAGCTGGCCACCCGTCTGCTGTCCAGCGAGGGCATGATCGACAGCAAAAAGCTGCGCATGGGCAACCTCACCGATGATGACTGGCAGCACATGGCGGAGGCCACCCATTCGCTGGGCAATATGAAGATCCTCATTGATGAAAACTCCGGCATCACCGTGCCGGAGATGCAGGCCAAGTGCCGTCGGGTGAACGATCTGGGCCTGATCGTCATCGACTACCTGCAGCTGATGCACGCCCCGCGACGCACCGACAACCGGGTGCAGGAGGTGGCCGAGATCTCCCGCTCCCTGAAGATCATGGCCAAGGAGCTGAATGTCCCGGTGCTGTGCTGCTGTCAGCTTTCCCGCGGCCCTGAGGGCCGACAGGACAAGCGTCCCATGCTGTCCGATCTGCGGGAATCGGGCTCCATCGAGCAGGATGCCGACATCGTCCTGTTCATCTACCGGGATGATTATTACAACACCGACGGCGATAACCACAACGCCGCCGAGCTGATCGTGGCCAAAAACCGCCACGGCGAGACCGGCAAGATCGACCTGCAATGGATGGGCCAGTACACCGCCTTCCTGCCGCTGGACAATCGTCATGGATGATGCCGTCTCCCGTTTCTCCCTGCTGCCCCCGGGCACCCGGGTGCTGTGCGCCCTGTCCGGCGGGCCGGATTCGGTTTGTCTGACCCACTGGCTGGCCACCCGGGCGGCGGAGCTTTCGGTGACGGTGGCCGCCGCCCATTTTTCCCACGGCCTCCGGCCGGAAAGCGCCCGGACCGAACGGGAGCTGTGTCAGCGCCTGTGCGACCGGCTGGACATTCCCCTGTTCTGCGGCGCGGGGGATACCCCCGCCTTTGCCGCCGCAAACGGAATGGGGGAGGAGGAGGCCGCTCGGACGCTGCGCCGTGCCTTTCTGGAGCAGACCGCCCGGGACTGGCAGGCCGATGTCATCGCCACCGGCCACCATCTGGAGGACAGCGCCGAGACGCTGCTGCTCAACCTGATCCGGGGCAGCGGCAGCACCGGGCTGCAGGGCATCCCGCCCCGGCAGGAGAACCGCGTCCGCCCGCTGCTGCTGCACACCAGGGCGGACATTCTGGAATACGACCGCCTCCACGGACTGGAATACGTCAGCGACCCCACCAACCTCTCCGGCGAAAACGCCCGCGCCCGTTTGCGGCGGCAGGTCTTTCCCCTGCTGGAGGAGCTGAACCCCGCTGCCGCCCTGCATCTGGCCCGGACCGCGCTGGAGCAGTGGGAGCGGGACGAGCCCCTGCGCCGGGCAGCGGACGAGCTGTGTATGCTGGCATCCTGTACCGGACAAACGGTGGAATTGCCTGTCAGCGCCTTGACCGATGCCCCGCCGGAGGCGGCTGTACGGGCCCTTCAGACCCTTCAGCGCCGGATCGGTGGACATATGCTGGAGCGGCCGCACCTGGCCGCGATCCAGATGCTCTGCCGTGAAGCGGGCCCTTCTGCCTGTGCCCACCTGCCGGGCAGCCGGGCCTTCCGTCGCTATGATAAGCTGGTGCTCACCACCCTGCCGCAGCAGTCCCCGCCCCCGCCGCTGGAGCTGCTTCCCGAACAGCCCGCCGACTTTGGCCCCTGGCGTCTGCTGCTGACCCGCAGCGAAGGCCCGCCGGGCCTTGCCCTGACGCTGTATCCCGGCGAGCTGCCCCTGACGGTGCGCTCCCGCCGCCCCGGGGACGGCATCGCCTGCCCCTTCGGCACCAAATCCCTGAAAAAATTGCTGATTGAGTGCAAAATTCCAAAAGATATGCGTGACAATCTGCCCATCCTATGCAATAATAAAGAAATACTGGCCGTGGGCGACCTGCGGGCTGCCTGGCGAAGAAAGAGAGCGGACGGCATGACCTACCGTCTGATTTGCAGGAGGAAAGAATTATGAACCGTGATCCCATCTGTATGCAGAATGATATGCTCAAGACCCTGTATTCCAAGCAGGAGCTGGAAGCCACCATCACCCGCCTGGGCCGGGAGATCACCCAGGATTACCGTGGCAGGACTCCGGTGATGGTTGCCGTGCTGAAGGGCGCCTTCATCTTTATGGCCGACCTGGTGCGCGCCATCGAAATTCCCTGTACGGTGGACTTTATGGTGGTGTCCAGCTACGGAAAAGGCACCACTTCCTCCGGTTCGGTGAAAATTATTAAAGATTTAGACACCAATATCGAGGGAAAAGATGTTATCATTGTGGAGGATATTCTGGACAGCGGCATCACGCTGGCCAATCTGATGCGCAATCTTCAGCAGCGCCATCCTGCATCCATCCGCATCTGCACCCTGTTTGACAAGCCCGCCCGCCACAAGGTGGATATCAAGGTGGACTACAACGGGCTGGAGGTGCCCGATGAGTTCATCGTGGGCTATGGTCTGGATTATGCCGAGATCTATCGCAATTACCCCGAGATCGCCGTGCTCAAGCCTTCCGTTTACGGAGACGGAGAGTAAGGCGGTCTTTCTCCGCGCAAGCGGCAAACCTGCCGGCCTGTCCGGCACAAGAAAGGAATGACATAGCGCTTGAACAAGAAGAAAGGCAGCGGCCGCGGCATCGGCCTCTATATCATGTTCTTCATCGTGCTGCTGGTGACTATCAGTGTACTGACCGGCTCCGGGGAGGAGATCCCCGCCACCTCCTATACTGATGTGCGGGCCGCCATTCTGGAGGGCCGCGCCACAGAGCTGGTCATCGGTGACAGCCAGATCCTGCTGACGATGGAGGACGGCAGCCAGCTGCTCTATGAGGTCACCAACATGGATTACTTCCAGGCGGATCTGGGAGAGGCCATCAACGCCCAGCAGGACGCCGGCACCCTGGTGGTGGACTATGAGCCCACCCACTATTCCATCTGGTATTCCATGCTGCCCTATCTGGTGATCATTGTGATCATGGGGGCCTTCTGGGTCTTCATGATGAACCGGCAGAACGGCGGAGGAGGCGGTGCCATGAACTTCGGCAAGTCCCGCGCCAAAATGGCCAACCCCAACGATCAGAAAAAGGTCACCTTCCGGGATGTGGCCGGTGCCGATGAGGAAAAGGCCGACCTGGAGGAGATCGTGGACTTCCTGCGGGAGCCGAAGAAGTATATGGCCCTGGGTGCCCGTATCCCCAAGGGCGTGCTGCTGGTGGGCCCTCCCGGCACCGGTAAGACCCTCATCGCAAAGGCCGTGGCCGGTGAGGCCGGTGTGCCCTTCTTCTCCATCTCCGGCTCGGATTTTGTGGAGCTGTATGTGGGCGTGGGCGCTTCCCGCGTCCGTGACCTGTTCGATCAGGCCAAAAAGCACGCCCCCGCCATCGTGTTCATTGACGAGATCGACGCGGTGGGACGCCAGCGCGGCGCAGGCCTGGGCGGCGGTCACGACGAGCGTGAGCAGACCCTGAACCAGCTGCTGGTGGAGATGGACGGCTTTGGCAACAACGCCGGTGTCATCGTCATGGCGGCTACCAACCGGGCAGATATTCTGGATCCCGCCCTGCTGCGTCCCGGCCGCTTCGACCGTCAGATTTATATCGGAGTGCCCGATATCAAGGGCCGTGTGGAGATCCTCAAGGTCCACGCCCGCAAAAAGCCCTTTGAGGACGATGTGTCCTTCGATGCCATCGCCCGCAGCACAGTGGGCTTCACCGGCGCCGATCTGGAAAATCTGCTGAACGAGGCCGCCCTGCTGGCCGCCCGCAGCGGCAAGAGCAAGATCGGCCTGAAGGACATCGACAACGCTTTTCTCAAGGTCATCATGGGTAATGAAAAGAAGAACCGGGTCATCACCGAGCGGGAGCGGAAGATCACCGCCTATCACGAGGCGGGCCATGCCCTCACCTCCCGGGTGCTGCCCACCCAGGATCCGGTACAGCAGGTGTCCATCGTGCCCCGCGGTCGGGCCGGCGGCTTTACCCTGAATATGCCTAAGGAAGATAAATACTACAACACCAAGCAGCAGATGGAGGAGGAACTCATCGTCCTGCTGGGTGGTCGCGTGGCCGAAAAGCTCATCATGGACGATATCTCCACCGGCGCGTCCAACGACATCCAGCGGGCCACCGACATCGCCCGCAGCATGGTCACCAAATACGGCATGAGCGACAAGCTGGGCCCCATCGACTTCAGCGGCACCCAGAGCGAGGTCTTCCTGGGCCGGGATTTTGCCAATACCAACCATCTCAGCGAGCAGACCTCCTCGCTCATCGACAGCGAGATCGAGATGCTCATCCACAACGCTTACCAGCGTTGCGAGCAGATCCTGCGGGACAATCTGGAGATCCTGCATCGTCTGGCCCGGTTCCTGCTGGAGAACGAGACCATGGATAACGCCCAGCTGGAGGCGCTCTTCAAGGGGGAGGAGCCTCCCGCACCCGCCGACCGCGCTCTTGGCCGGAAGGAAGCGGGCGACAAGTCCGCCCGTGAGGCCATGGCCGAGCTGGAGGCACGGGAGAAGGCAGAGCAGGCCGCCCAGGCCGCCCAGGCCGAGCAGCCACAGCAGCCAAAGGTTGACGAACCGTCTCAGCAGCCGAAGGACTGATTCTTTCTCGACCGTTTCTTCTTGTAGACGTGAGCCCTTTGCGCCCCGCCGCCGCATCCCCGGCGGCGGGGCTTTTTGATTCGAAAGAGAGGAGGCGACCGCCGTGAATATCTGCATACCCGACGCTCCGGCGGCCGTGCTGCACCGGCTGGAGCAGGCGGGCTTTTCCGCCTTTGTGGTGGGCGGCTGCGTTCGGGACAGCCTGCTGGGCCGCACCCCCGGCGACTGGGATATCACCACCGCCGCCCGACCGGAGCAGGTGCATCAGGCGCTGGCGGGCCTCCCGGTGCTGGATACCGGCCTGAAGCACGGCACCGTCACCGCGCTGGTGGGGGAGAATCGGCTGGAAATCACCACCTTCCGCACCGAGGGGGCTTATTCCGACCACCGTCGGCCCGACTCGGTGGCTTTTGCCCAACGGGTGGAGGACGATCTGGCACGGCGGGATTTCACCGTAAATGCCATGGCATATGCCCCAAAAACCGGGCTGATCGACCCGTTTGATGGGCAGACAGACCTGCAAAACGGCTTTTTGCGGGCAGTGGGCGACCCGCTCCTGCGGTTTGAGGAGGATGCGCTGCGCATCCTCCGGGGACTGCGCTTTGCCGCCCGGCTGGGCTTTTCCATAGAGGAGCACACCGCAGGGGCCATGCTGGCGCGGCGGCAGCTGCTTTCCACGCTGGCGGGGGAACGGGTGCGGGAGGAGCTGACCGCTCTGCTGTGCGCCCCCGGTGCGGTGCCGGTGCTGCGGCAGTACCGGGCGATCTTTGCCGTGGTGTTGCCCGAGCTGGCCCCCATGTTCGACTTTGACCAGCACAACAAGCATCATTTATATGATGTGTGGGAGCACACATTACACACCCTGGAGCACGTTCCGCCCCGGCCCGACCTGCGGCTGGTGATGCTGCTCCACGACTGCGGCAAGCCGGAGCGCTTCAGCGTGGATTTTCGCGGGGACGGGCACTTTTACGGCCACGCTTATACCGGGGCGCGGCGGGCACAGACGGCGCTGGAGCGGCTGCGGTGCAGCCGGGAGCTCACCGGCCGGGTGACGCGGCTCATCGCGCTCCACGATCATGACCTGCTGAACAGCCGGGTCAGCCTGCTGCGCTGGCTGCACAAGCTGGGGCCGGAGGAGCTGTCACTTTTGATCCAGGTGAAGATCGCCGACAATCTGGGGCAGCATCCCCGGTATCTGCGGGCGGAGACCTTCCGTCAGACCCAGGCGGCGCTGGAGGCGCTGCTGGAAGAGCAGCCCTGCTACGACCTGTCCCGGCTGGCGGTGACGGGCGGCGACCTGGTGGCGCGGGGACTGTCCGGTCCGGCGGTGGGCGCGGCGCTGGATGCGTTGCTGGAGGTCGTACTCTCCGGGCGGGCACCCAACGACCGGCAGACGCTGCTGGCGCTGGCGGCCCGGCTGTGAGGCGGCAAAAGCAGGCGAAAGGCTCCCCAAAATGCACAAAAAGGGCTCTGCCGCGGCGGCAGGGCCCTTTGCTTATGAAAAACTGAAAAACTGAGACGGTCAGGCATCCGCCTTCTGCTGGCGGCGCAGCCGGGACAGGGTCACCGGTGTCATGCCCAAAAAGGAGGCCAGATGCTTGCTGCTGACGACCTCCTCCAGACCGGGGTAATGCCGCAGGAACCAGCGGTAACGCTCCATGGCGGGGCGATACAGCATGGTCTTGATCTCCCAATGCCGAGTCAGGGCGGCGCTTAGCTGGACGGTATAAATCTGCAGCACGGCGGGGGTACACAGCAGCTCCTGCAGCAGCTCCATGGGCAGCACCAGAACGTGGCAATCGGTGACCGCCTCGATGCTCACAGGGGAGGGCTGATCCAGCGCGCCGCAGCCGGCGATAACATCCCCCGGCTGATGGACGAAGCAGTCGGTAAAGTCGCGACCTCTCTCATCCACCGCAAAGCCCCGCAGAACACCCTCCTCCAGGATCTGGAGACTGGTGAGACGCTGCCCCATGGCGATGACGACGGTGCCCCGGGGCAGCACCTTCCGATGGGCGGCGGCGGCCAGCCGGGCGGACAGCGCCGGGTCGGTGATGCCCAGCTGCCCTGCGAGAAACTGTTCGATGCTCATATCAAAACGGATGCTCCTTTTGGGAAAAAATAACAGGCCGACGGGTCGGCAGTGATGGACATTCAAATTATAATAGAAAACTGAAGAAAATTCAATAGGCTTTTTCTGACAAGATTACACAAGCTATCACATAATAATTATGAGATCATATCACATTTTCACACCTATTATCTCCTGTTAAGCTTGTGACAAGAGGTGATGTCATGAAAAGCGAACAAAAACGGCAGATCGGCGCGCGTCTGCGGGAAAAGCGGGAGGGCGCGGGCTACACACGGGAGGCGCTGGGGGAGCTGTGCGGGCTGAGCCCCCGATTTTTGGCCAATGTGGAGCTGGGGGACGCCACCTTCAGTCTGGAGAGCCTGACGCGGGTGTGTCAGGTGCTGTGCTGCAGCAGCGATGCGCTGCTGTTCGGCCGGGAGCCCGGCGGTGGGGATGAGCTGTGCCGGCGAGTGGGCCAGCTGGAGCCTGCCTATCGACCGGCGCTGGAAAAGGTGTTGCAGGGCTTTTTTGAGGCAGTGGCCCGGGCCGGCGGGCAGCGGTAGCGGCACGATCAGGCGTCCTGACAGTCTGAACGGCCCATCATCGGAGGATCCCGATGATGGGCCGTTGTTTTGTGGGAACGGAGGCGGTCAGAGCAGCAGCTGAAGCGCCAGACCGCACAGCGCGGAGATCAGATACAGAGTGCAGGTGATCTGGATGTTCTCCCGGCGGGAGCGGTTCATCTTCACCAGAACGGCCAGACCCAGACCGGCGCCCGAGCACAGCCCGGCCAGCAGGGAGCCGAAGCTCACCGTCCCGGCCAGATAAAGCTGGGTCAGCAGCACCGACACCGCACAGTTGGGGATCAGGCCCACCAGCGCCGCCACAAAGGGCTGGAACAGGCTGTCCTTCAGCAAAATGGCCCCCAGCAGCTCCTCACCCAGAAATTCCATGGCCAGCCCCAGCCCCAGATTGAGCAGCAGGATGTACAGCAGGATGTGAGTGGTGTGCCACAGGGCGGGCTTGAGGATGCCGGAGCCCTCCTCCTCGCAGCCGCAGTTTTCGCACAGCTCGTGCAATTCCCGGGGGCGGCCCCATTTTTTCATCCAAAGATCCACGGCAAAGCCGGCGATGACGCCGATGACCACCTTGGCCAGCAGCAGCGGGAGGATGCGGGAGCGGCCCTCAGCGGCGCCCAGCAGCAGCGGGACGGCCTCATCCGAGGTGGAGAGAAAGACGGCCAGCAGGGTGCCGCGGGAGATCAGTCCGGCGGCGAACAGGTTGGAGGCGCTGGCAGAAAAGCCGCACTGGGGGACGCAGCCCAGCACCGCGCCCAGCAGGGGGCCGGCCTTGCCGATGCGCCCCAGAGCGCGCTCCATCCGCTGTGATTGGTAATGCTCGGCGGCCTCCATCAGTAGGTAGGCCAGAAACAAGAAGGGCAGCGCCAGCAGGGTATCCTTCAGCGCGTGTTCCAGAATATGCAGCAGCTCGTGCATGGCGAAAACGGTCCTTTCCGATCAAACATTCCTCCATTATACAGCATTGAGGCGAAAAATGCAAGACAGGGCGGGACACAAAAGCGGCGGTGGATCATTCGTACAGATGATAGCGCTCCTTGCGGGCACGGTAGGCCTCCAGCGCGGAAGCGTGGGCGGCCAGAAGGGCGTCGCAGTCCAGCTCGCCGGTGGTGTAGCGCTTGTCGCCCAGCAGCTTGTCAGTATAACGGTCAAAGGTCATGCCGCCTGCGGCGGGCAGGTCATGCCCGGCGGAGCAGTCCCGCCAGACGATCTCTGCGGGGTGTACCTCCCGCACGGCGTCCAGCAGGGTCAGGGCGGCGCGGACGGGCTCAAAACAGTTTCGATCCAGGATGTGCAGCTGCACGCCGCCGCACACCTCGCCCTTGTGCTTGGAGTCGCAGGGACGGTACCACACCGGGGCGAAGCGCACGCCCTCCAGACTCTTTTTCTGGGCCAGCTCCGCCACGGCTTTGCCGTTCATCCAGGGAGCGCCGATGAGCTCGAAGGGCTTGGTGGTGCCGCGCCCCTCGTTGACGGTGGCCACGCCCTCGAAGATGCACATACCGGTATACAGCAGGTTGGCATCGGCATGGGGCAGGCTGGGGGAGGGCAGCACCCAGGGGGCATCGGTCTCGTCCTGATACAGATGGCGCTGCCAGCCCGCCAGGGGGATCACATGAAGCTCGCAGCCCACGGCGTATTCGCCGTTGACATAGCGGGCAAACTCGCCTGCCGTCAGACCGGTGCGCTGGGCCAGACCGTAATCCCCCACCATGGTGTGCATATCCGGCGGACAGACGGTGCCCTCGGCCTTTTCTCCGCCGATGGGATCCACACGGTCCAGCACCACAAGGGGCTTTTTGCAGGCGGCACAGACCCGCAGCAGATTGGCCAGGGTGTAAAGATACTCATAATACCGCGCCCCGGCCTCCTTGATGTCAAAGACCAGCACATCCACCTGCTCCAGCATTTCGGGCGTGGGGGCGGTGATGCGGCTGTTAAAGATGCTGTGTACCGGCAGGCCGGTGGGGCCGTCGATGTAAAAGGGCACCCGCTCGCCGTAGATGAATTCGCCACGGATGCCGAAGATGGTGTTGAACAGGGTGGTGACCCGGTACCGCTGGCACAGGACGTCCACCGCAAGGCGGCAATTTCGGTCGATGGCCGAGCCGGCGGTCACCAGCCCCACCCGCTGTCCCTTCAGCAGGGGATCCAGAAGATCCAGACGGTCGATGCCGCTGAGAATGGGTGTTTTTTTCATGACGGACTCCTTTCTCCTGACGGCGGACAGTCTGTCCGCCGCAGGACGCCCTTGTTCAGCGGTCGCGTTACAGCACCTTAGACAAAAAGTCCTGCAAACGGGGGTTTTCCGGCTGATTGAAGAAGGTCTGGGGATCGGTATCCACCAGGATCTTCCCGGCCTCCATAAAGAGCATCCGGCTGGCCACCTCACGGGCAAAGCCCATCTCGTGGGTGACCACCACCATGGTCATGCCCTCCTCGGCCAGCTGCTGCATAACGTGCAGAACCTCCCCCACCATCTCGGGGTCGAGGGCGGAGGTGGGCTCGTCAAACAGCATCACATCAGGCTCCATGCACAGGGCGCGGGCGATGGCGATGCGCTGCTTCTGGCCGCCGGAAAGCTGCTGGGGATAGGCCTCCGCCCGGTCGGCCAGACCCACCTGCTCCAGCAGACGGCGGGCGGTTTTTTCGGCCTCGGCCCGGGGGACGCTCCGGGTGTTCATGGGAGCGAGGGTCAGGTTTTTCAGCACATTCATGTTGGGGAACAGGTTGAAGTGCTGGAAGACCATGCCCATCTTCTGCCGCAGCAGGTTGATATCGTTTTTCCTGTCGGTGATGTCCTGTCCCTCAAAGAGGATCCGGCCGGCGGTGGGCTCCTCCAGCAGGTTGAGCGAGCGGAGCATGGTGGATTTGCCCGAGCCGGAGGGGCCCACGATCACCACCACCTCGCCCTTGCGGATCTCCAGAGAGCAGTTGTCCAGGGCGTGGACGCCGTTGGGGAAGACCTTGGAAACGCCCTCCACGCGGATCAGGGGCTGCTTATTGCTGGTCGCCACGGCGCATCCTCCTTTCAATGGCCTCGATGGCCTTACTTGCGGGGAAGTTGATGCAGAAATAAATGATGGCTGCGAAGACATAGGGGCCCAGGGTGATCCAGGTGGTGGAAGCCACCGTTTTCGCACCCCACATCAGCTCCATCATGCCGTAGGTGGAGCAGATGGAGGATTCCTTCACCATGGTGACCACCTCGTTGGCCAGCGAGGGCAGGATGTTTTTGATGGCCTGAGGCAGCACCACAAAGCGCATCCCCTGCCACTGGGTCAGGCCCAGAGAGCGGGCGGCCTCCATCTGGCCCTTGTCCACGGCCAGAATGCCGCCGCGGAAGATCTCCGCCACATAGGCGGCGCTGTTCAGCGCCAGCGCCACCGTACCGGGGATGAACTGGGCCAGGTTGATATAGCCGAAGATATAAAAGCTGGGGATCTGGATGCCGCTGACGCCAAACAGGCCGTAATAGATCAGGGCCAGCTGTACCAGCATGGGGGTGGAGCGGAACAGTGCGATATAGGCGCCCGACAGGCTGCGCAGCACCCGGTTTTTGGACAGGCGCATCAGCGCCAGACACAGGGCGGGGATGACGGCCAGCGCCACCGCAACCACCGACAGCAGCAGGGTGTAGGCAATGCCCTGGGTGAAATAGACGGCGTATTTGGGCAGGAAGGAGAAGTTGAAGAAGCTGGTGGTGGACACCAGCCACAGGCTGTTCATAGGCAGACCTCACTTTCATGTTGATGGGAAAGACAGAAGATGCCGCAAGGCCGTTTGCACGGCCCTGCGGCGGGGTGATATGGGAAAAGAGAGAGGTAACTTATTCGGCGGCCTGCAGGCTCAGCTCGTCGGCCTGCTCGATCCAGCCGGCGACCTCACCGGCATCGGTAGCCTTTTTGATGGCGGCGTTGATGGTGTCCAGCAGCTTGTCGGGATCGCCCTCCTTGACGGCCACGCGATAGGGCTCGGCGGCCTCGCCCAGAGAGATATTCACCTCAGCCAGGCTGTCATTGGCGGCGATGTACTTGTCGGCCACGGCGCCGTCCAGCACCAGCGCGTCGCACTTGCCGTTCACCAGGCTGTTCACCAGCTCGGTGACCACCTGCATCAGCAGGGGATTTGCGCCGGTCATCTGATCGGTGACGATGTCGGCCTTGGTGGTGCCGGACTGAGCGCCCACCGTCTTGCCGGAGAAGTCATCCAGAGAGGTGTAGCTGTCGGCGTTCTCCTTCAGGGTGACGATTTTGGGCGGGACATCGGTGTAATAGGGATCGGAAAAGTCAGCCGACAGATCCCGCTCCTCGTCCCACTCCATGGCGGCGATGACGAAGTCCACCGTGCCCTGACCCAGCTCGATGAGCAGATTGTCAAAGGCGATGTCCTTGATCACCAGCTCGGCGCCCATTTCCTCGGCGATGGCCTGCGCCATGAACACATCAATGCCAACGATGGTGTCCTTGCCGTCCTGCAGCACATGGAACTCAAAGGGCGGATAGTCGGCGGAGGTGCCCAGGGTGATGGTCTTCTTTTCGGTATCGGAGGAGCCGCCGCAGGCGCACAGGGCCAGCAGCAGGGCGGTGGCCAGCACGAGGGCGGCCAGCTTGGAAAACTTCTTCATGGAAAAAGCCTCTTTTCAAATAATAATGTTTATGATGGAATAATCATACACAAAGACGGATGGATATGCAATGGGTACAATGCACAAATCGGCAGGAAAAATGGAAGCGTTTTCCGGCACAAACACCGGAAGATCCCGACATCCTGTCCAAGAGGACGGCGATGGAGCGGAAATTATTCCATCCCCGCTGCATAATATGCAAGCATCAGATCCACCACCAGGCCATAGCTGCGCAGACCCTCCGACTGGCCGGTGGCGCGGATAAGGGCATCGTTGGCCTGGCTGCCCAGCTTTTTGACGGTGGAATCCCGGAAACGGGCCAGACTTTCGGAGTGAATCCGCAGATCCAGACGAACCTCTTCGCCGAGATTTGCATAGCAGGTCTGCCAGGCGGCGGGATCGGCGGCGTACAGGGCATTGTTCACATAGACAAAGGCGCACAGCCAGGCGGAGTAGGCCAGACGGGGATCATCGTTGTCCTTGCAGGCCAGCCAGGCGGAAAAATTGCAGGCGGCCTCCTGCCCGATGCCCAGGGCGTGGGCGGTCTCGTGGGCGATGTTGAAGGGGATGTGGCTGTCCACCACATCCGAGCTCACCACCGACTCGGCCGTCCACGGACAATAGTAGCCCGCAAGGCTCACATAGGACATCACCCGGCCGCCGATCAGGCTGCGCTTCACCCGCCCGGCACGGGGGCGGTCATAGACGGTGTAGCGCTCCGCCAGATCGGCATAGGCATCGGTCACCAGGTCGGCCAGCTCCCGAAAGGAGCCGAAGTCGCAGACGCCGTCATCGTCCCGGGGCGCCTGCGGGGCCAGCCGGTTGACCTCTGCCACCGCCTGTTCCATCAGGGCGGTGAGCTGGGCGGTGGAGTACCGCTCCACCGTCAGGCCCAGCTGATCTTCCAGCGAGGGGGCGGTATGGTGGACGCCGAACAGGGCCACGAACAGAAAGGCGGAGGCGCAGATCAGGCAGATCAGGCGGCACAGGCCCCGGCCCAGGCCGGGCCAGTCCCGCTTCCACAGGCGGCGGAGGAAAAACACCAGCCATCCCACCACCAGCCCTACCAGCAGCCATTCGCTGACGGGAAAGGACACCAGACCGCAGACAAAGGCAAGGACGCGTGCCAGCGCGGTGGCGGCGGCACGGCAGGCGCGGCTGACGGCGGGAAAGACGGAGCACAGCTGCCACTCCAGCGCCATCGATCCCAGAAAACCGACGCCCAGTGCCAGCCAGCCCCAGAAGGGAAAGGGCTGTCGGCGGCCGTGATAGCCCCGATAGCCCCGGGCACGGCGGGGATCGTTCCTGCTCAGCCGGGGCAGCTTCGGCGGGAAACGCAGGGAGATCATGCTTCCGCCCTCAATGCCATCGCCCGCTGCTGCTTGGACTGCGCGCACACCGGCACATCATAGGCCGCCGTCAGCTCGGCGGCAAGGCGCTCCAGCACGGCGGGGTCACCGCAGGACAGCTCCAGCTCGATCTCCCGCAGAGGGGCGGTGCGGCTGCCGCAGAACAGCTCGCCCTCGTCCAGACAGAGCTGAAAGGCCGCAGCGTCGGTGCGGCAGAGGCGCGTCCGCCGGGCGAACCGGGCACCGCAAACGGGCAGGAGCACGCCTCCCAGCAGCGCCTGTTGGGCGTCCTCCGGCAGGGCCGGGTCGTCGGCCAGCAGGGCCGCGCCCTGCTCGATGGTGTCGGCAGGGTATTCCAGCTCCAGACGGGAAAGGCCCTTCAGCGCGGTCTTGAAGGTGCAGACGGGGCGGCCGTCCTCCTGCCGCAGCCGCAGGGTCTGCCGGGCACGGGAAAAATCTCCCTCCGGCGTGTCAAAATAGGTGGTCTGCATCCGGATGGTGCGGACGGGGCCGCCCGGGGGCAGACGGCGGGTGTCGGCAAACAGCGCCTCGGCCTGAGGGGCCGTCAGCGGGCCGAGCTTGATCTCGATCTCCATGGGGAAAACGCCTCCTTCGGGCGGTCTGTTTGTATCTTCATTTTAGCACAAGTCCGCGCCGAACGCAACGCATTCCGCAGAGCGGGGAAAATTCACGCAAACTTCAAAAGAAATGCGGGTTTTTGCCTTTTCTTTGAGACGACGGCGTGCTATAATATTCCTACCTATAAAGAAAATTGGGGAGGATTACGCTATGCTGAATCGAGTGGTCGTTACCATCGACGGATTTGATTATACCGTGGTTTCCGAGGACAATGAGGAGCACATCCGCAAGAGCGCCGCGCTGGTGGATAAAAACATTCAGGAGGTCAAGGCCTCCACCAATCTGGCCACCGTCAGCTCGGTGGTGCTGGCGGCTATGAATATCGCCGATAAATATTACAAGGCCCAGGACGGCACCGACGGCCTGCGCGTCCAGATCAAGGACTATGCCGAGGAGTGCGCCCGGCTGCGGGCCGAGGTGGCCCGGCTGAAAAAAGAAGCCAAGAAGCAGTAAAACGCGGAAAACGATCAAGGAAAAACGGGAGAACGGACGAGATGACGATGGAGCTGATGAGCCCGGCGGGCTCGATGGAGGGCATCCTTGCCGCCGTGCGGGGCGGGGCCGATGCGGTGTACTTCGGCACCGGGGACTACAACGCCCGGCGCAACGCCAAAAATCTGGAGGGCGAGGAGCTGGCAGAGGCCTTCCGCTTCTGTCGCCTGCGGGGGGTCAAGACCTATGTCACGGTGAACACGCTGGTCACCGACCGGGAGCTGACGCGGGCAAAGGAGCTGATCCTGCGGCTCAACGAGCTGGGGGCCGACGCCCTCATCGTGCAGGATCTGGGCATGGCCCGGCTGATCCGCGCGGTGGCGCCGGAGCTGCCCATCCACGCCTCCACCCAGATGACGCTGCACAATCTGGGGGGCGTGCTGGAGGCGGCAAAGCTGGGCTTTTCCCGGGTGGTGCTGTCCCGGGAGCTGCCCCTGAAGGAGATCGCGTTCATCTGCAAGCGCAGCCCGGTGGAGATCGAGGTGTTCGTCCACGGAGCGCTGTGTATGTGCTATTCGGGACAGTGCTACCTGTCGGCGGCCATCGGCGGCCGGTCGGGCAACCGGGGTCTGTGCGCCCAGCCCTGCCGGATGCAGTACAGCTTCGCCGGCGGCAAGCCGGAGCATCCCCTCAGCCTGAAGGATGCCAGCATGGCCCGGCACCTGAAGGAGCTGGAAGAGGCCGGCGTCCACACCCTGAAGATCGAGGGCCGCATGAAGCGGCCGGAATATACCGCCCTGGTGACCAGCATCTACAAGCGGGCGCTGACCGAGGAGCGGGAGCCTACGACGGAGGAGCTGGAGCAGCTGCGGCAGGTGTTCTCCCGGGAGGGCTTCACCGACGGCTACCTGCTGGGACAGCGGGGCGGCGGGATGTTCGGAACCCGGCAGGAGGAATCCGGGCGGGAGGCCCGGGCGCTGTACAAGCAGGCCCAGGCCATCTATCAGACCCAGCCGGAGCCGCCCACCATCCCGGTGGAGCTGCATTTTTCCGCCCGTGGGGGACAGGACATGACGCTGGCCGTCACCGACCGGGACGGCAACCGATACGAGACCACCGGTCAGCCCGCCGAGCCGGCCATCAGCCGCGCCACCACCGAGGAGGAGGTGGCCGCCGCCCTGAGCAAGACCGGCGGCACGGTGTTCCGGCCGGAAAAGCTGCACATCACGCTGGAGGAGGGTCTGCGGGCCTCGGCCTCGGCCCTGAACGCCATGCGGCGGCAGTGTCTGGAGGGACTGGCGCTGGTACGCCGTCAGCCGCCCAAGCGGGCGGAGGGCGACTGGCAGCCCGGGCTGCGGCGGCCCGCTTATGAGGGAAAGCCGGGCTGGCTCTATTCTTTCCGCTCGGTGGAGCAGCTGTCCGGGCCGATCCTGTCCTCCCGACCGGAGATGATCTGGCTGCCGCTGGCGGAGATCGCCGGGCATCTGCCCATGATCCGGGCATTGACGGAAAAGGGCCTGCGCTTCGCCGCCGTGCCGGATCGCATCACCTTTGACAGCCAGTGGCCCCGGACGCTGGAGCAGCTGCGGGAGGTGCGACAGGGGGGCATTCGGGATGCGGTGGTGACCAATCTGGGCCAGCTGCCGCTGATCGAGCCGCTGGACTTTACCCTCCATGGGGATTTCGGCCTGAACATCATGAACAGCCAGAGCGTCAAGGAGCTGCGGCGGCTGGGGCTTTCCTCCTGCACCCTGTCCTTTGAGATGAAGCTGGCCCAGATCCGGGATATGAGTCCGGTGCTGGACAGCCAGATCATCGCCTATGGCCGCCTGCCCCTGATGATCACCGAAAACTGCATCACCCGCCGCCACGGGGACGGCTGCGCCCACGACGGCAGCGGCTGCGGCAAGCATAACGCCATCATCGACAAGACCGGCCGGGCCTTCCCCGTCCTGCGGGAGGAGCATTGCCGCTCCACTCTGTACAATGCCGAGCGGTTGTGGCTGGCCGACAAGCAGGAGGAGCTTTCCGGGCTGGGGCTGCGCTGGCTGCGGCTGAGCTTTACCACCGAGAAGGCCGAAGAGATCGAGCAGGTCATCCGGGCCTATCGGGAAGGGGAGCGCACCGTTCCGGAGCGCACCACCCGGGGACTGTATTATCGAGGAGTACAATAATGAATGCTTATCCCAACGACCGCCCCCGGCTGCTGCTGAAGCAGCTGGAACGCGGGGGCAAAAAGCCGCCCCTGCCCCGCTATGCCACCCGGGACGCCGCCGCGCTGGATCTGGCTGCCTTTCTGCCGGAGGAGGGGGAGATCATCCTTCAGCCCGGTGAGTGGCGGCTGATCCCCACCGGGTTGTGCATGGCTATCCCCCGGCGCTATGCCGGGTTTCTGCTGGGCCGTTCCGGTCTGGCGGCCAAATACGGTGTCACCCTGGCCAACTGTGTGGGCCTCATCGACGCCGACTACCGGGGCGAGGTGAAGGTCAATCTCATCAACCACGGGAAGGAGCCCTTTGTCATCCGGGACGGTGACCGCATCGCCCAGCTGCTGCTGATGGGCGTGCCGGAGATCGAGCTGTTTGTCAGCGACACGCTGGACGACACTGCCCGGGGGCAGGGGGGCTTCGGCTCCACCGGCGTGTAAGGAAGGAGAGTGTCCGGCGCTTTGCGCCGTTATGTAATTTTCGTTCCGCTCGTCCCCAGAAGGGAATGAGAAAGCTGGCGGAAGGAGCCGCGTTGACGGGGAAACAACGATCCCCCGGCGCAGCCTTGCCGCGTGATCACCCTTTCCATATATACGACAGAATTCACACCACGGGAAAAAAGAAAGGAGCATCTTCATGGCAAAACAAATGGGAAAACGGATCCTCAAGGCCCTGATCTATGTGGCAGTCATCTGCTCTGCGGTTTTTCTGCTGATGCGGCTGCTGCCCGACGGAGAACATTACTTCGAAGCCAAGCCTGTGATCTATCTGTACCCGGAGGAGGAGACTACGGTCACGGTGGAGCTGGCGCACACAGGCCGCCTGACCTGTACCTATCCCGCCTACAGGGACGGCTGGACGGTGACGGCATCGCCCGACGGCACCCTCACCGATGAGGACGGACAAGCCTACAATTATCTTTATTGGGAGGGCGAAAGCACGGCAGAGTATGATTTCTCCACCGGCTTCTGCGTTGCGGGGGAGGACACCGCCGCCTTTCTGGAGGATG
>CAZDUQ010000003.1:23738-30201 GCA_964508665.1 uncultured Oscillospiraceae bacterium
TTCTCCACCGGCTTCTGCGTTGCGGGGGAGGACACCGCCGCCTTTCTGGAGGATGCGCTGGCCCGGCTGGGCCTGACCCGGCGGGAGGCCAATGAGTTCATCGTGTACTGGCTGCCCCGGATGGAGGGCAACGCGTACAATCTCATCGCCTTCCAGCAGGAGGCCTATACCGACACGGCAGTGCTGACAGTAACGCCTCAGCCCGACACCGTGCTGCGGGTGTTCCTGGCATGGAAGCCGCTGAACAGGGCGATGGACATCCCCGCGCAGGAGCTGACCGCTCCCGTTCGCCAGGGCTTCACGCTGGTGGAATGGGGCGGCGCAGAGGTAAAATAGATACGAAAATCACCGCCGCAGACGCCACGATCCACCGCAATGCTGTATTTCACCGAAAGAAAGGTCCGTTTTTATGCTCATTCTTGCATCACAATCTCCCCGGCGGCAGGAGCTGCTGAGGCTGATCACACGGGAGTTCGTCGTCCGGCCCACCGGCTGTGACGAGACGCTGCGCTGCGCCGACCCGGCGGAGCATGCCCGGCAGCTGGCACTGCGGAAATGCGCTGCCGCGCTGGAGCAGGCCGGGCCGGGGGATGCCGTCATCGCTGCCGACACCGTGGTGTTCCTGGAGGGAACGCTGCTGGAAAAGCCCGCCGATGAAGAAGAGGCGGCGGCCATGCTGCGCCGCCTTTCGGGCCGGACCCACCGGGTCTGCACCGGCGTGGCGGTGGCCTTTCGGGGAGAGATCCGCTCCTTCACGGAGGAGACCGAGGTCACCTTTTACCCCCTCAGCGAGGAGCTGATCGGGTGGTATGTGGCCACCGGCGAACCCATGGACAAGGCCGGGGCCTATGGCATCCAGGGCCGTGGCGCGCTGCTGGTGCAGGGCATCCGGGGGGATTATGCCAATGTGGTGGGTCTGCCGGTGAGTCGGCTGTTCCGGCTGCTGCTGGAGATGGACGTGCCGCTGGGAGAGGGGGCGCGGGCATGAAGCTGATGCGCTCCCGCCTGTTCTGGTTCACCGTGTTGCTGGTGGCGGTAAGCCTGACGCTGATTTTGTCCTCCGCCGTCACGGGAAAGCCCACCTTTGTGCGCAACGTGGCCGGGGCTGTGGTGACACCGCTGCAAAACGGCGTATCGTCTGTCGCCGACTGGTTCGGCGATGTGTTTGGCTATTTCTACCGCTACGACGCCCTGGAACGGGAAAACGCCGAATTACGGGAAAAATTGCAGGAATATGAAAAGCTGGAGGTGGAGTACCACACCGCCGTCAACCAGAACGCCGCCCTGCGGGAGGCGGCTGGCATCAAAGCCCGGCGGGCCGACTTTGAGCTGGAGCTGTGCTCGGTGGTGTCGGTGACGGGAAACGGCTTTCAGAGCAGTCTCACCCTGAGCCGGGGCAGCCTTTCCGGCATTGAGGAGGGGGACTGCGTCATCACCGGTGACGGCATGGTGGGGTATGTGGATCAGGTGTCCCTCACCAGCTGCGTGGTGAAGACGGTGATCCATGTGGATTTCAGTGCCGCGGCGGCGGTCTCCCGCACGCGGGAGGTGGTGGTGGCCGGCGGCGACTTTGAGCTGGCAGCCAAGGGTCTGCTGAAGGTGCCCTATCTGGAAAATGACGCTGATCTGCGGGTGGGAGATGTGATCCTGACCAACGGCGGCGCCTATCCCCCCGATCTGATCCTGGGCCGGGTGGCGGAGGTGCGGCAGGAGAGCCACGGTCTGAGCAGCTATGCCGCCGTGGAGCCGGCTGTGGATTTCAACAGTCTGAGCACGGTATTTGTGGTGAAGGACTTCACCGTGGAGAACTGAAAAACGGGATGAACGATGATCCGATCTGAGAAATATAACTTTTTGAAATACGGAAGCTATGCCCTGCTGCTGCTGGGCTTTTTCCTGCTGCAATCCACCCGGGGAACGGCGATCTGGCTGTGGGGGAGCTCGGTGAATGTGCTGCCCTTTTTCGTGGTGACGGTGGCCCTGCTGGACGGGCCCTACGCCGGGGGCATTTTCGGCTTTGCCGCCGGTGTGCTGCTCACCGTCAACGCCGCCGGGGTGGAGGGCTTCCAGTCCCTGTATCTCGCCCTGTACGGGGTGCTGTTCGGGCTGTTTGGCGCGGGATATCTGCGGCGGATGGTGCTGTCCGCGCTGGCGGGGGGCGCGCTGTGCATGACGCTGGAGGCCGCCTTCCGCTATGTGTTCCGGGATCTGCTGTTTTACGGTATGGGATTGGGACAGGCGGCGGCGGGCTTTGCTCTGCGGTTGGCGCTGTCCCTGCCGGCGGGAGCGCTGGCCTATGGCGCACTGCTGCTGGTGCATCGGCACTTTACGGAGGAGCAGGCATGAAGCGGAGATTGATCCGGATCGTGGCGCTGTGCGTGTGCATGGGGCTGATCTTTGGCGGGCTGGTCTACCGCCTGATCCAGCTGCAGCTGATCCAGGGGCCAAATGCCGCCGCGGTGGAGAGCTCCACCGTGATCCGGGAGTATGATGAGATCGCATCCCGGGGGGAACTGCTGGATCGCAACGGTGTGGTGATGGTGGGCAACGCCCTGGGCTATTCGGTTCAGCTGGATTATTATGAATGGGACAAGACGCAACAGAATCGGGTGCTGCTGGAGCTGTGGGGCATTTTGCAGGAAAAAGGGGTGGAGTGTCTGGACATTCTGCCGCTGAGCTGGGAAAAGCCGCTGGCTTATACCTATGCTTCGCTGGACAGCGGAGAGGGGCGCAAGCTGGAGAAATTCGTTCAGGCCCAGGGCTGGGGGTCGGTGGCAGAGCTGACGCCCAACCGGCTGTTCGGCCTTTTGTGCAGCAAATACGACGTGGACAGCGGCCTGACCCTGCAGGAGCGGCGGGCCGTGGTGGGCCTGCGGTATTATCTGGAGGATTATCAGTTTTCCAACTACAACACCCCCGTCACGGTGGTGGAGGAGCTGGACATCGGTACGGTGGCCCGCATTTCCGAACGGGGCAGCAGTCTGCCGGGGGTGACCATTCAGGTGACCAACAGCCGGGAATATCACACCACGGCGGCGGCTCACCTGCTGGGCCGGGTGGGCAGCATCTCCAGGGAGGAATATGAGGAGAAAAAAGAGGACGGCTACGGCCTGACCGACACCATCGGCAAGGACGGCATGGAGCAGGCGCTGGAGGAGCTGCTGCGGGGCACCGACGGCCTGCGGGCGGTGGAGGTCAACCGGCAGAACGGGCAGGTCGTGACCGAATATATGCTGGAGGAGACTCAGCCCGGCATGAACTGCTACCTGACGGTCGATCTGGCATTGCAGGAGCGGGTGGAGCAGGCGCTGGCGGACACGCTGGACTCCATTCGGGAAAAGGGCGAGCAGTCCAAAGACGGAGAGGGCGCCGATGCCGAGGGCGGCGCGGTGGTGGTCATCGATGTGAACAGCGGGGAGATTCTGGCCATGGCCAGCTATCCCACCTACAGTCTGGAGAGCTTCAGCGCCGATTACGCGCAGAACAGCACCGATCCCCTGTCCCCATTCCTGAACCGGGCCATCATGTCCACCTATTCCCCCGGCTCCACCTTTAAGATGTGTACCGCACTGGCGGCGCTGGAGGAGGGCATCATAACGCCGGAGACCAGGATCTATGACGAGGGCATCTACACCCGCTATGCCGATGTGGGCTACAGCCCCCGGTGCTGGATCTATCGGCAGTACGGGCGCAATCACGGCAATATCAACGTGAGTCAGGCGCTGAAATATTCCTGCAACTACTTCTTCTACGAGATGGGCTATCAGCTCCAGCCCGAGCGGCTGAACAAATATGCCACCCAGCTGGGTCTGGGACAGAGGACCGGCGTGGAGCTGTCGGGAGAAAAGACGGGCAATCTGGCCGGGCCGGAATCCCGCGAGGCCAACGGCGGCGAAAAATGGTACGGCGCGGACACGCTGATGGCCGCCATCGGTCAGTCGGATCACCTGTTCACCCCGTTGCAGCTGGCCAATTATGTAGCCACGCTGGTGAACGGCGGGACGCGCTATCAGCCCCATCTGCTGAAGACCGTCATGGACAACACCAACACACAGGTGTATGAGGAGGTCGAGCCCACTGTGCTGAACACCGTGGAGATCACCCAGAGCTCGCTGAACGCCATCAAGGAGGGTATGAAGGGCGTTGTTACCGAGGACGGTACCGCCAGCTCCTATTTTGCCGGGTTCCCCATTCAGGTGGGCGGCAAGACCGGCTCAGCCCAGATGGTGGGCCACAGCGCCACCGGCGTGTTTGTCTCCTTTGCGCCCTATGACGAGCCGGAGATCGCCGTTTGCGTGGTTGGGGAGTACGCCTCCTCCGGCGGATCGCTGGCACCGGTGGCCATTGCCGCCTATGACCAGTATTTCGGCCTGGGACTGAACAACGGGGAATAACAGGGACACCCAATTTGGGGAATATCAGCTTTTTATAGCATATTCCTAATTTTCCGGATTTCCCTCTTGTTATTTTGGTGTAAAAGTGTATAATAAAATAGAGTGTATCTGGAAGGGAGCGGGAACATGGGAACAGTCATCGCAGTGGCCTCCGGAAAAGGCGGAACCGGCAAGACCTCCTTTTGCGCCAATGTGGCGATCTCGCTCTGCGCCCTGGGGGAAAAAGTGCTGCTCATCGATGCCGACGCCGGCCTGCGCAGTCTGGATCTGGTGCTGGGCATGACTGACAGCCTGCTGTTTTCCTACGGAGACGTGATCCGGGGCAATGCCGGCCTGAAGGAAGCCGCTGTGGCCCATCCGGTGGCAAAAAACCTGCGGGTGCTTACCGCCCCCGGCGAGCCGGGTATCGGCGAGGTGTACGAGCCAAAGGATATTGCCGCCCTGCTGAAGCGGGTGCGGGCTCATTTTACCTATACGCTGGTGGATTGCGCCGCCGGGCTGGGGGCCGATGTGCTGTCCTTTGCGGCGGCGGCCGATCGTGCGGTGATCGTCTCCACCTCGGATTATACCGCCCTGCGGGGCGCCCAGAGCACGGCGGGGATCTTTTCCCGCATCGGGCAGGAAAATTGCGCCATCGTGGTGAACCGGCTGCGCCCCGGGATGATCCGGGCTGGTGCGGCGGCCAATGTGGATCGGGCCATGGATGCCTCCGGTCTGTCGCTTTTGGGCGTCGTACCGGAGGACACGGCGGTGATTGCCAGCGGCAACCGGGGCAGCATTCTGGCGCTGGACAGCTTCGGCCCGGCGGCACAGGCATATCTCAACATCGCCAAGCGGCTGCGGGGGCAGCGGGTGCGGCTGCTGAGTCAGGTGCCCGGCCGGGAATGGCGGAGCTGACCGAAGACGAAATGACCATTGGAAGATAGATTAGACAGGAAGCTTAAAGGAGGAGCCCAAAATGAACATCGCAATTATCGCGCAGAACCGCAAAAAAGAGCTTATGGTACAGTTTTGCGTCGCCTACTGCGGACTGCTGGCAAAGCACAGGCTTTGCGCCACCGGCACCACCGGCAAGATGATCATGGACGCCACCGGCCTGCGCATCGACTGTCTGCTGCCCGGATCCACCGGCGGCGAGCAGCAGATCGCCGCGCGGGTCTCCTACAACGAGATCGATCTGGTGCTGCTGTTCCGCGACCCCATGGAGAAGTATCAGAACGACACGCAGATCAACGATCTGCTGCGTTCCTGCGATCAGAACTGCATCCCGGTGGCCACCAATGTGGCGACAGCCGAGATGTTGATCCAAGGCCTGGCCAGGGGTGACCTGGCCTGGCGTGAGATCAATCCCAACACCAGCATTTAAGGGATTTTTACGGAAAAGGCATTGACTTTTTCCGTGGATTTTGCCATAATGTGTTTGTTCCGCGAGGAGAAGGCAGGAGTAAGCCGAACACCGTGCCCACAGGGAAGGACGTCACGACTGGAAGCGTCCGGCACAGGCTCTGCCCAAGACAGCCTTTGAGCGGGCGTATAAGGCGGCCTTCCGCCGAAATCGCGGCCTCACCCGGCCGAAATCGGGTGACTGAGGACGTGCGCGGGCGCGTCGAACATGGGTGGCACCACGAAGTGTTGCAGGACAGCGCTTTCGTCCCATTGGCGGGACGGGAGCGTTCTTTTTTGAGAAAAGCCCGAATATTTTGTAATATTTGATCGAAGATATACTGAAAGGAATGGAAACTATGGAGAAAATCGAGCCCCGAACCCTTTCCGGCTTTATGGAGCTGCTGCCCCGGAAGCAGCAGCAGATGGAGCGCTTTTTGCAGATTCTGCGTGAGACCTACAGCCTGTATGGCTTCACACCGCTGGATACGCCGGTGATCGAATCGGCGGAGGTGCTGCTGGCCAAGGGCGGCGGCGAAACCGAAAAGCAGATCTACCGCTTTGAAAAGGGTGACAGCGATCTGGCGCTGCGCTTTGATCTGACCGTCCCGCTGGCAAAGTATGTGGCGCTGCATTACGGACAGCTGACCTTCCCCTTCCGCCGGTTCCAGATCGGCAAGGTCTAC
>CAZDUQ010000004.1:0-25931 GCA_964508665.1 uncultured Oscillospiraceae bacterium
AGTTCGGCGAGGGTGGCGCGGGGGCCTATTCCGACGGAAAGCTCACCACCCGCATCGGCGATAACCGCTGTGAGCTGGTGCTGGAGTTACTTACGGCCCACGGCGCGCCCCGTGAAGCCCTCCGGGCGGCCAAGCCCCACATCGGTACCGACCTGCTGAAGGACATCGTGGTGTCCATGCGGGATGAAATCGTCCGTCTGGGCGGTCAGGTGCGGTTTGAGGCACAGGCGCAGGGGCTTCTCCTGCGGGAGAACCGCCTGGCCGGCCTGAAGCTGGAAGGAGAGACGCTGCCCTGTCAGACAGCGGTGCTGGCCATCGGTCACAGCGCCCGGGACAGCTTTTTTGCTTTGCAGCAGCAGGGCGTTTTCATGCAGGCCAAGCCCTTTTCGGTGGGCGTTCGTGCCGAGCATTTGCAGGAAGATATCAACCGGGCGCTTTACGGAAAACACCTTAGCACGCCTGGCCTTCCGGCGGGAGAATATGCCCTTTCCCATCGGGAGGAAGACCGGGGCTGCTATTCCTTCTGTATGTGCCCCGGCGGAGAGGTGGTCGCCGCCGCCAGCGAGAGCGGCGGGCTGGTGGTCAATGGCATGAGCTATCATGCACGGGCGGGTAAAAACGCCAACGCCGCGCTGGTGGTCTCGGTAGGGCCGGAGGATTTCGGCACCCATCCGCTGGACGGCGTGACCTTTCAGCGGGAGCTGGAAAAGCGGGCCTTTGCACTGGGCGGCGGCGATTATGCCGCGCCGGTGCAGCTGTGGGGCGACTTTGCGGAAGGACGGATATCCACCCGTCTGGGGCGGGTCACGCCTACCTATCCCCGGGGCTGGCAGTTCCGCGCTCTGGATGAAGCTCTGCCGGAGCAGGTGTGCGGTCTGCTGCGTCGGGCCATGCCCCGCTTTGGCAAAAAGCTTCGGGGCTATGATGCCGCCGATACGGTGTTCACCGGGGTGGAAACCCGCACCTCGTCACCGGTGCGCCTCACCCGGGGCGATGATCTTTACAGCCTGACCGTGCAGGGCCTGATCCCCTGCGGCGAGGGCGCGGGCTATGCCGGGGGCATCATGTCTGCGGCGGTGGACGGCGTCCGCGCGGCGGAGGCCATCATGTGCCGCTATGCCCCGTTGGATTGAGAAAGGAAGAAAATCATGGAACAGCAAGCGCAAGTGATCCGTATCGTCAGCGATACGGTGGCCAGGGTGGCCGTCAAGCGGAAATCGGCGTGCAGCGGTGACTGCCACACCTGTCACGGCTGTCCCCACCCGGACGAGATCGTCATGGTGGAGGCCGACAACCCGGTGGGCGCGCAAAAGGGCGATACGGTCGTGGTTCGCAGCGATACCGGCCGGGTGCTCAAGCTGGCAGCCATGCTGTATCTCATGCCGGTGGTGCTGTTTTTTCTGGGCTATTTTCTCATGCCCGGGGGAGAAGGGGCACGGCTGGCCGCAGGCGGCATCGCCTTTGCGGTGGGCATCCTGGTCTGTATGGCGGTTTCCCGCTGGATGAAGAAAAACAACAGGGAAATGCACTTTTCCATCGTGGAAGTGCTGGAATAAGAGTAGGAAGTGATGAATTTGCTGAAAAGCATGACCGGCTACGGCCGCGTAAAGGTGGAAAACGATCTCCGGGAGATCACGGTGGAGATCCGTTCGGTGAACCACCGCTATCTGGATCTGAACATCAAGGTGCCGCGCATTTACGGCTATCTGGAGGATATGGTTTCCAAGCAGGCACAGGCGGCTATCGCCCGTGGCAAGGTGGACATCTATGTGTCCGTCCGGGCAAAAGAGGGCGCTGATATCCGCGTCACTCCCAATATGGCGGTGATCCAGGGCTATGTGGATGCCGTCCGCCGGGTGTCGGAAACCTATGATATCCCGGGCGACATGACCGCCATGTCCCTGCTGCGTCTGCCGGATGCCATGGAGCAGAACAAGGAGGAGGCCGATGCCGATCAGCTGAAGGCCGAGGTCTCTGCCGTGCTGGCACAGGCGCTGGAGGAATACAACACCATGCGTCAGCGGGAGGGTGCCCGTCTGGCGGAGGATGTTTCCATGCGGGCTGGGCTGATCTCCGATGGGGTGGACTTTGTGGAGCGGCGCTCCCCCGACTGTGTGGAGGAATACCGTACCCGCATTGCCGCCCGGATGACCGAAATCCTGGACGGCACCGAGCTGGCCCAGCAGCGCATTTTGCAGGAGGCCGCCCTGTATGCCGACAAGGTCAACGTCACCGAGGAGATCGTGCGGCTGCGCTCCCATCTGTCTCAGCTGGGGACAATGCTGAAAAGTCCGACGGCCATCGGCCGCAAGTTGGACTTCCTTGTGCAGGAAATGAATCGGGAGACCAACACCATCGGCTCCAAGGCCAATGACTTCCAAATTGCCAAAACTGTGGTGGACATGAAGGCCGAGATCGAGAAGATCCGGGAACAGATCCAGAATCTGGAGTAAGGAGCGGGTATGAAACTGATTAATATCGGCTTCGGCAATATGGTCTCGTCAGACCGTCTGGTTGCCATCGTCAGCCCGGAATCCGCCCCCATCCGCCGCATCATCACCAAGGCCAAGGAGAGCAATATGCTCATCGATGCCACCTATGGTCGCCGAAGCCGCAGTGTGCTGGTCACCGATTCCGACCATGTGATCTTGTCCTCCATTCAGCCGGAGACCATCGCAAACCGCTTTAGCAGCGAATATGAGGACGATGAGGAGGATGAGGAGGATGAATAAAGGCTCTTTGTTCGTCATCACCGGCCCCAGTGGCACCGGCAAGGGCACCGTTTTGAAGGAGGTCATCTCCCGACTGGACCGGCTGTATTTTTCGGTGTCCGCCACCACCAGAGCTCCCCGGCCCGGGGAGGAGGACGGTGTGCATTATCACTTCCTCAGCCGGGAGCGGTTTGAGGAGCTGGTGGCCAACGACCGCTTTCTGGAATATGCCCGCTATGCGGAGAACTACTACGGCACACCGCTGGATCCTGTGCTGGAGCAGATGGAGCGGGGCAACGATGTGATCCTGGAGATCGAGCTTCAGGGGGCCCTGCAGGTGATGGGCCGTATGCCCGAGGCTGTGACGGTGTTTATCGCACCGCCCTCCTTCGCCGCGCTGGAGAGCCGTCTGCGGGGCCGCGCCACCGAGGAGGAGGCAGTCATCCGCGCCCGTCTGGACATTGCCCGAAAGGAATGTGCCGCCATGGACGCCTTCCGCTATGTGGTGGTGAACGACCGGGTGGAGGAGGCCGCCGACCGTCTGCGGGCGGTGATTTTGGCCCAGCGCTGTCTGCGGGAAAAGCAGGAGCTTACGCTGGAATAAGGGCGCGCAGCGCCCGAACGTGAGAATAGATTGGATGAAACGAAAAGGAGAATGACACTATGCTGCATCCCTCGATGAGTGAATTGCTGGAAAAAGTAGACAACCGTTATCTGCTGGTGAACGTGGCAGCCAAGCGTGCCCGTCAGATCGCCGAGGAGGCCGAAATGAGCGAGATCAGCTTGATGGAAAAGCCCGTCAAGTTGGCGCTGGATGACATCGTGTCCGGTCGGATCGTAAATGTACCCCGCGAGGCTGATGGGCAGGAAGCGGACGAAAACGCCGCAGAGGAATAAGCCGGCATGAGCGGGCAGACCCTGGTGGCCAGGGTGGCGGTGGCTGCGGCGGTCTATTCCATCGACAGACCCTATGATTACGGCGTGCCCGACGCTTGGGCCGGACAGGTGCAGGTCGGAACGCGGGTCATCGTCCCCTTTGGCGCCGCCAACCGCCGCAGCGAGGGCATTGTTCTGGAACTGACGCACGAGGGGACGGAGCGTCAGCTGAAAAGCCTCCTCCACGTGTTTGACGATCGGGTGGTGCTGGGGCCGGAGCAGCAGGCGCTGGCGTTGTGGATGTGCCGCCGCTGCTTCTGCACCTTTTTTCAGGCTGCCAACGCCATGCTACCGCCGGGGGTATGGAACCGCAAGGCTGAAACCTATCAGCTGGGCGACGCGCCGCCAGACGGCCTGCCCGGACGAAAAAAGAAGATCTTTCAGGTGGTGGAGGGGGCGGAAAAGCCCCTCACCGGGCCGGAGATCGCCAAGCGCTGTCAGATGGAGGACTGCAAGAAGGAACTGGCCCAGCTGGTGCGCTCCGGTCACCTGACGGTGAAGCAGCAGTTCAGCCAGTCGGTGCGGGAAAAAAAGATCACCATGGTACGGTTGCGGCTGCCAATGGAGCAGGCCCTGGGCCAGATCGGCAAGGGTGCGCTGAAGGAAAAGCGGGAAACCGTTCTGCGGGTGATCGATCAGGCGGGGCGGCTTCCGGAAAAAGAGGTGTGCTACCTGACCGGCGTGAGCGCATCGCTGATCCGCCGACTGGTGACACTGGGGGTTCTGGAATCCGAAGCGGTGCAGGTCAGCCGAATGACAAAAGCCGACAAGGGCGGCACGCCCTCCGAGATCGTCCTGAACGAGGAGCAGCAGGAGGCATTTTCTCAGCTTTGCACCCTGCAGGACAGCGGAAAACCAGAGGCGGCGCTGCTGTACGGTGTCACCGGCAGCGGAAAGACCCAGGTCTATATCCGACTGATCCGCCGCACCCTGGAGCAGGGAAGGACCGCCATCTTCCTGGTACCGGAGATCGCTCTGACGCCACAGATGCTGGAGCGGTTCCGGTTGCATTTCCGGGACAGGGTGGCGGTGATGCACAGCGGTCTCACCGCCGCGCAGCGGTATGATGAATACTGCCGCATCGCCCGGGGTGAGGCCCAGGTGGTGATCGGCACCCGCACGGCAGTGTTCGCCCCTGTCAAAGATCTGGGCTGCATCATTCTGGACGAAGAGCAGGAGCCTACTTATAAATCCGAGGCCGATCCCCGCTATCACGCCCGGGATATCGCCAAGTACCGGGCGGCACAGGATAATTGCCTGCTGGTGCTGGGCTCCGCCACGCCGTCGGTGGAAAGCTTCCACGCGGCGCAAAGCGGCGCTTACCGCCTGTTGACGCTGAAAAAACGGTATCAGGAAACGCCGCTACCCCAGACGCTGCTGGCTGATATGCGGGGCCAGCTGCGGGAGGGCGACCCTTCCCGCATCAGCCGCCAGCTGCTGGACGAGCTGCAAAGCAATCTGTACCGGGGGGAGCAGTCTATCCTGTTCCTCAACCGACGGGGCAGCGCCCGGATGGTGATGTGTGTGGACTGCGGCGAGCTGCTGATGTGTGACAACTGCTCGGTGGCTCTGACCTATCACGGGCGCAACGGACGGCTGATGTGCCATCATTGCGGCTTTTCCCGCCCACTGCCGGAAAGCTGTCCAAAGTGCGGCGGCGGACACCTGCGGCTGATGGGGGCCGGTACCCAGAGCGTGGAGGATGAGCTGCGGCTGTTGCTGCCTGACGCGGTGGTGATGCGCATGGATGCCGACACCACAGAGGGCCGCGCCACCCATGAAAAGCTGCTGGATGACTTTGCAAAGGGCAAGGCCGATATCCTTTTGGGCACACAGATGGTGGCCAAGGGGCTGGATTTTGACAACGTGACGCTGGTGGGTGTGCTGGACGCCGATCTTTCGCTGTATTGCGGCGATTATCACGCCCAGGAGCGCACCTTTTCCCTGATGACTCAGGTGGTGGGCCGGGCCGGGCGACGGGACAAGCCGGGCCGGGCGGTGATCCAGACCTACACACCGGACAATCCCGTGATCCGTGCGGCGGCAGCGCAGGACTATGAAAGCTTTTATCAGCAGGAGATCCTGTCCCGTCAGGCGCTGAAGGCGCCGCCCTTTGCCCATCAGTTCGTGTTTCGCTTCGGCGGCAGCGAGGAGCAGGCCGTCCGCCGGGCGGCGGAGATCTTTGCAGAAGCACTGGAGGGCCAGCTGCCCCAGGTGCCGGAGCTGGAGCCCCGAGTGCTGGGCCCCGCGCCCGCTCCCATCGCAAAGCTGAACAAACGCTATTTTTATACCGTGGCTTTTCGGGGAAGAGTCACCCAGGCTAGCCGGGGACTGGTCTCTCAAATGCTGACGGCCTATGACCGCTGGCCCGGAAGCCGCAGTCTGACGGTTTCTGCCGACATTGACCCGTATTATTAAGACAGGAGGGATCCTTTATGGCGATCCGCAATATTGTCAAGGTGGGCGATGACATTCTCACAAAAAAATGCCGCCCCGTAACCGACTTCAACGACCGTTTGTTTACCCTGCTGGATGATATGCACGAGACGCTTACCGCCGCTCACGGCGCGGGCCTGGCTGCGCCGCAGGTGGGCATCCTGCGCCGCCTGGCGCTGGTGATGGTGGAGGATGAGAGCTTTCTGGAGATCATCAACCCGGAGATCATCGACCGTCAGGGTGAGCAGGACGGCGCCGAGGGCTGCCTGTCCGTCCCAGGAAAATACGGCATGGTCAAGCGCCCCATGGAGGTCACCGTTCGCTTTCAGAACCGCAGCGGCCGGTGGCAGGAGCGCAAGGCGGAGGGCTTTACAGCCCGTGCGTTCTGCCATGAGATCGACCATCTGGACGGGCATCTGTACACCGAACTGGTGAGCGAATATCTGAATCCGGCGGATTTCGTCGGAGATGGGGAGGACGATGAATGAGGATCGTCTTTATGGGTACGCCTGACTTCGCCGTGGCGGCGCTGGAGGCGCTGCATGACGCAGGGCACGACATTGCCGCCGTCTACACCCGGATGGACACGCCAAAAAATCGCGGCATGAAGCTGCTGCCTCCACCGGTGAAGGTCAAGGCAATGGAATACGGCATCCCGGTCTTCCAACCCAAAAATCTGCGGGGCGAGGATACCCAGCGGCAACTGACGGAGCTGAAGCCGGAGGTCATCGTGGTGGCCGCCTATGGACGATTGCTGCCCCAGGCCGTGCTGGACATTCCCAAATACGGTTGTCTGAATATCCACGCATCCTTGCTGCCCAAATATCGGGGCGCCAGCCCCATCAACGCCTGTATCCTCCACGGCGAAGCAACGGCCGGCATCACCATCATGCAGATGGAGGTCGGCCTTGACACCGGGCCCATGCTGCTGCCCGTTGCCACCGAGCTGCTGCCCGATGAAAGCTACGGTAGTCTTCATGACCGCCTTGCAAAGCTTGGCGGCGAAGCCATTGTAAAGGCGTTGGACTTGCTGGCACAAAATCGTCTTTCCGCCGTTCTCCAGCCGGAGGAGGGGGCCTGCTATGCCCCTATGATACGCACGGAGGACTGCCGCATCGATTTTTCCCGCACGGCAAGAGAAGTCTCCTGCGCCATCCGGGCCTATGACCCCGTCCCCGGAGCATATGCTACGCTGGGCGGCGGCAAAATGAAGCTGTTTGAGGCCGCATTGGAGCAGGAGGACGGCATCTGCGGCGCGCCGGGCACCATCCTGCTCAATGATAAAAACGGCATCGTGGTGGCCTGCGGTCAGGGAGCGGTGCGCATCCGCTCGGTACAAGGCGCGGGTGGCAAGAAAATGCCCGCCGATGCCTTTTTCCGTGGCCATGCCACGCTGCTTTCGGAAACTTTCTGTTAACGGACGCAACCTTTTCCCGCGCGTTCCGGTCTAAATCCCTGAAATCGGAGGAACAAAGATGCTTTCTGCCAGAGAGACGGCCCTGCGGGCGCTGATCTCCTTTCGGAGAGACGGGGCCTGGCCCGATCTGTATCTGAAAAAAGCCTGCCGGGATATGAGCCGGGAGGAAAGCGCCCTGTGCGCCAGCCTGACCTACGGTGTCCTGCAAAATCGGGCCTGGCTGGATTTTCTCATCGGCAGCTTTTCGAGCCGTCCGGTGGAAAAGCTGACGCCGCAGGTGCTGGACGCCCTGCGGCTGGGAGCCTACCAGCTGGTGTTCCTCACCCGGATGCCCCAGAGCGCTGCCGTAAACGAGACGGTGGAGCTGGTGAAAAAACACGGCAATCCCGCCGCGGCGGGCTATGCCAATGGCGTTCTGCGGGCACTCCAGCGCAGTCTGGAGCATTTACCGGAGGTGCCAAAGGACGACCCGCTGTGCTATCTTTCCGTTCGCTACAGCCACCCCCGGTGGTTCGTGGGCAAGATGCACAAGCGGTTGGGCTTTGACGGCTGCGAAGCGCTGTTGCAGGCGAATAACCTGCCCACGGCGGCCACCGCCCGGGTCAACACGCTGAAAATCACCCGCGAGGCGCTGCTGGCCCGCCTGGCGGAGGAGGGACTGGAGGCCCGGCCCCATGCCGCGCTGGAAAATGCGCTGGTCTTCCCCGAACTGAAGGGCGTGCTCCAGAGCGGGGCGCTGCGGGAAGGCCTCCTGTACATTCAGGATGTGGCCAGCCAGCTGTGTGTGGAGGCGCTTGCCCCTCGCCCCGGCGAGACCGTGCTGGATCTGTGCGCCGCTCCCGGCGGAAAATCCCTGCTGGCCGCCCAGATGATGGAAAATCGCGGCAGCCTGCTGTCCATGGACCTCCATCCCCACAAGACCGACCTCATCGCGGGAAATGCCGCCCGGTACGGTATCGACTGTATCCAGACCTTCCCGGCAGACGCTTCCATCACAAAAGAAGCGCTGTTGGAGCGGGCCGATGCCATCATTTGCGATGTGCCCTGCTCGGGCATGGGGGTCATCCGGAAAAAGCCCGATGTGCGTTACAAGGATGGCGACCGGATCAAAGCCCTGCCGCCCCTTCAGCTCTCCATTCTGGAGAATGCGGGACGGTATCTCAGGCCCGGCGGTCGGCTGGTCTATTCCACCTGCACGGTGCTGAAGGAAGAAAACGAGGCCGTTGTGGAGAAATTTCTTGCCGAAAACGTAGCTTTTTCGCTGGAGCCCTTTTCCCTGCCGGGGATCGGGGTGGTGGAGAGTGGTATGCTGACCCTCTGGCCCCACATCCATCATACGGACGGCTTTTTTATGGCAAAAATCGTAAAGGCGCGAGGCTGATATGAACGAAAAAACCTGCATCAAATCCATGCTGCCCCACCAGCTGGAGGCATTCCTGCTTCAGCTGGGAGAGCCCAAATACCGGGCCAGGCAGATCTTCAAGTGGCTGCACCAGGGTGTCACCTCCTTTGATGAAATGAGTGACCTGCCTAAGACACTGCGGAGCAAGCTGGCGGAGCAGTGCTTCATCACCCGGCCGGAGATCCTGAAAAAGCAGGTCTCCCGGCTGGACGGCACCATCAAATATCTGTTCGGCCTGGCTGACGGCAACAGCATTGAAACGGTGCTGATGCAATATGAGCACGGCAACAGTATTTGCGTTTCCACCCAGGCCGGGTGCAAGATGGGCTGCGTGTTCTGTGCTTCCTTTGATCCGGCCCGCAGCCGCAACCTGACTCCGGCAGAGATCCTGGACGAGATTCTGTTCGCACAGAAGGACAGCGGGCGAAAGATCTCCAACATCGTGCTGATGGGCACCGGCGAGCCGCTGGACAACTACGACAATGTGCTGCAATTTCTGCGGCTGGTGTCCCATGAGGACGGCATCAATATCGGTATGCGGCATATCTCCCTTTCCACCTGCGGACTGGTGCCGAAGATCGACCAGCTGGCGCAGCTGAAGCTGCAGCTAACCCTGTCCATCTCGCTGCATGCCCCCAATAACGAGACCCGTTCAAAGATCATGCCGGTAAACCGCCGCTACGGGCTGGAGGAGCTGATCCCTGCCTGTCACCGGTATTTTGAGACTACCGGCAGGCGCATCTCCTTCGAATACGCCATGATCCATGGCGTCACCGATACTCGGGAGTGCGCCCGGCAGCTCATCGGGCTGCTGAAGGGCTTTAACTGTCATGTGAATCTGATCCCGCTGAATCATGTGGAGGAATCTCCGCTGGTGCCCAGCACCAAAAATGATCTGCGCTGGTTCCAGAATGAATTAACCCGAAACGGGCTGAACGCCACGGTGCGTCGCAGCCTGGGCGGAGATATCTCGGCCTCCTGCGGCCAGCTCCGCCGCCAGAGAAACCAGGAGGTGGCACAATGCAAGCATGGGGACTGACCGATGTGGGCGTCGTCCGGGAGGTCAATCAGGACGCCTTCCGTATGGAATATGACGCGCCTGCCGGGCGGGGCGTTTTTCTCATCTGCGACGGGATGGGTGGCGCAAAGGCCGGGGAGGTAGCCTCAGGACTGGCTGTCGATGCCTTTATCAACAGTCTTTCCAACTGCTGGCGGGAGGATCTGCCCGCAGAGCAGCTGCGGCAGCGGCTGCTGGCGGCCTATGACCAGGTGAACGAGGTGGTGTTTGACGCCTCCCGTGCCAACGAGGACTACTCCGGCATGGGCACCACCATGGTGTGCGCCCTGTGCGGCAGAGGTCAGGCGCTGGTGGGGAATGTGGGCGACAGCCGGGCGTATCTGCTGGATGAAAACGGGATGCGTCAGATCACAGAGGATCATTCTCTGGTAACCGAGCTGATGAAGCGGGGCGATCTGACGCCCTATCAGGCCAGCCGACACCCCAGCCGAAGTGTGATTACCCGGGCGATGGGGGCCGAAGCTACTGTAAAGTGCGACCTCTTTACTGTGCCGGTCAAGGCCGGACAATATCTGCTTTTGTGCAGTGACGGACTGACTCGGGAGGTCACCGATCCGGAGATCTATTATGAAATATTCCAGAGCGAGCGGCCGGAGACCGCCTGCACCCGGCTGCTGGACATGGCCAAGCACCGGGGCGGACACGACAATATCACCATGATCCTGATCGGCTTTTAAGAAGGAGGTGTCACCATGGATAAGTATATCGGAACGATGCTGGACAATCGATATGAGCTCCAGGAGATCATCGGCGTGGGCGGCACCGCCGTGGTCTATAAGGCCAAATGTCACCGCCTGAACCGTTATGTGGCTGTCAAGATCCTGAAGGAGGAGTTCGCCTCTGACGAGGAGTTTCGCCGGAAGTTCCATGACGAGGCCCAGGCCGTCGCCATGCTTTCTCATCCAAATATCGTCAACATTTACGATGTTTCCCGGTCGGGGAATGTGGATTATATCGTGATGGAGCTGATCGACGGCATTACGTTGAAGGAGTATCTCAGCCGTCGTGGGCAGCTTTCGCCCAAAGAGGTGACGGTATTTGCCACCCAGATTGCCCGTGCGCTGGAGCACGCTCACGACCACAACATCATCCACCGGGACATCAAGCCCCAAAACATCATGCTGCTGCGGGACGGCACCGTCAAGGTGGCCGACTTCGGCATCGCGCATTTTGCCTCCAACGAGAGCACATACAGCAAGGGTGAGGCCATCGGCTCGGTACACTATGTCTCGCCAGAACAGGCAAAAGGCAGCTATGTGGACAACCGCACCGACCTGTACTCTCTGGGCGTGGTGATGTACGAGATGATCACCGGCCGCCTGCCCTTTGAGGGGGACAGCCCAGTCTCCATCGCGTTGCAGCATATCAATTCCATCGCCCTGTCGCCCTCCGTTTTTGCGGAGCAGGTGCCGGCGCAGCTGGAGGAGATCACCATGAAGGCCATGAATCCCTCTCTGTCCCGCCGATACGCCACCGCCGGGCAGATCCTGGCCGATCTGGAGGCATTTCAGAACGAGCAGCAGTTCAAGCTGTCTATCTCCCGGGAGGAGGGCGCGCCTGTGGAGGAGGACACGCTGGACGCCACCCGCAAGCTGCACAATACCGGCGAGGTGGCCGCCATTCTGGAGGCCGAGGGCCACAGCGGCCATCTGCGGGAACGGCAGGAACCGGAAAATCCAGCGGAGACAGAAGGTCAGGAGGAGGCGGAAGAACCGGTGAAAAAAGCAAAAAAGGAGCGTTCGCCTCTGCCGGCGGCGCTGCTGTTCAGCCTGTTCGCCGTGCTGATCTTCTGCTTCGGTGCCGCATATTTCATCAAGTCTGTGATCGACCCCTATGGGGATCAGGATCCCGACAAGTTGGTGACGCCTTATCTCATTGGCCAGTACTATTCTCAGGTGATCTCCGACCCGGCTTATGCCGACTTCAACATCGTGGAGGGCGAATATGTCTATTACGAGTCGGTGGATGCGGGAAAGATCATCCAGCAGGAGCCGGAGGCCAATCGAAAGATCGGCAAGGATGAGGTCATCACCGTGACCATCAGCCGCGGGGCAAAGACCTTCCAGCTGTCCGATTACACAGAAATGGAGGCCCGCCAGGTCAAGATCGAGCTGGAGCGGTTGGGGATCGTCTGTGTGGAGGACACGCCGGAGTTCAACGACGACGTGCCCAGCGGCTATGTGCTCCGCACCGATCCGGAGGCGGGTACGCTGCTGACCGCCGGCGACACCGTAACCCTGACCGTGAGCAAGGGCCCTGAGGTGGTGCTGGTTGAGATGCCCGACCTGATGGGCTGCTCGGAGTCCGAGGCGTTAATGCTTCTGGAGGCTGCGGGGCTGGAATGGGAACCGGTGACCTATGAGGAATACGACGGGATGGTCGGACAGGTAATTTACCAGAGCGTTGAGGCACATACCCAGATCGAAAAGGGCTCCACGGTGGCCTTTACCATCAGCATCGAGCCGGAGGTGCCGCCGGAGGTGACCGTTACGCTGCCCATTACACTGGTGGATACCGGTGAAGACACAGTGGAGGTCTGGGTCATGGTAGACGGCATGACCGTCTATAATAGCGCCCACGACCCGGAGGAGGATACGATCACGGTGACGGTGACTGCGCAGCAGGGCGAGCATCTGGTGGAGGTCTATCAGAATCGAATGCCCTATTCCGCGGAGGTGGTCACCTTCTGATGGAAGAGAAAGTCCAGGGCACGGTCATTAAGGGTGTCGGCGGAAATTACGAGGTGGTATGCGGTGAGCAGATCCTCCGCTGCCGGGCCAGCGCCAAGCTGAAGCACACCGGCGGCGCGCTGGCTGCCGGTGAGCTGGTAGAACTGCGGCTGGAGGGCGCGGATGGCTATATCATCCGCCGTCTGCCCCGGCGAAACGGGCTGATCCGCCCGGCCATAGCCAATATCGACCAGCTGGTAATCCTGTGCTCGCAGGCGCCGCCGGTGACCGATCCGTACCTGATCGACAAGGTGACCGTGGTGGCGCTGTACCAGGGCATCACCCCCATCATCCTGCTGAACAAGGCGGATGTTTCCCGCAGTGACGAGCTGTTCCGGGCCTATTCGGCGGCGGGCTTTACTGTGCTGCGGGCCAGCGCCGTCACCGGCGAGGGCGTGGAGGAGCTGAAAGAGCTGCTGAAGGGCAAAATCAGCGCCTTTACCGGCAATTCCGCCATCGGGAAGTCCAGCATTCTCAACCGTATCGACAGCAGCTTTGGCTTGCAGGTAGGGGAGCTGAGCGAAAAGATCGGCCGGGGTCGGCACACTACCCGGCACGTGGAGCTGCTGCGGCTGGACAACGGCGGCCTGGTGGCCGACACGCCCGGCTTTTCCACCTTTGATGCAGTGCGCATGGAAAAGCTGACCCGGGATAATTTGCAGCAGTATTTTCCGGAAATCGACCGTCTGTTTGGTGAATGCCGCTTTGCTGACTGCAAGCACATCAAAGAGCCGGACTGTGCGGTGCGGGAGGCCGTGGAAAGCGGCGAGATCGCCCGTTCACGGTACGAGAGTTACCGCAAGCTTTACAGCGAGGTTGCAGCGCAGAAGCTTTGGAAATGAAAGAACAAAACAGCATCGCTCGTCAGGAGAAACGTTCTCCCGGCGGGCGATATTCTTATGCGCGGGACGGCATCAGAAAAGGCCCACCGTTTCCGATGGGCCCTTCTGATGAAAAGGGGGAATATGATGAAAAACTGTGTGTGCCGTTGTTTACTTGGCAACTTTGGCGGTCTTCCTGTTGTGCAGCATCTTGATGACGAACAGAACGACGAACATCAAAGCGAAGGCGAAGATCAGGGAGATCACAGCGTTGCGGACAAAGCCGGCGAAGATGTAGCAGACGAAGGAGACGACCGCGCAGGTGATGGCGTAGGGTAACTGGGTTTGCACATGGTTCAGGTGGTTGGACTGGGCACCGGCAGAGGCCATGATGGTGGTATCGGAGATGGGGGAGCAGTGGTCGCCGCAGACAGCACCGGCCATGCAGGCGGACACCAGAATGGTACCGATGGTCTCGTAGCCGGGGATGAAGCCGACGCCGGGCTCGGTATAAGCAGCCACGACGATGGGGATCAGCACGCCGAAGGTACCCCAGGAGGTGCCAGTAGCAAAGCTCATGATGCAGCCGATGATGAAGATCACAGCGGGCAGCATGGAAACCATGCTGTCAGAGAAACCGGAAACGATACCGGCGATGTATTCCTTCAGACCCAGAGAGTCGGTCATGGTCTTCAGGGTCCAGGCGAAGGTCAGGATCAGGATAGCAGGAACCATAGCCTTGAAGCCCTCGGGGATCAGATCCATCATCTGGCGGAAGGTCAGCACGCGGCGGACAACATACCAGATCAGGGTGATGACAAAGGCGAAGAAGGAGCCGTAAGTCAGACCGATGGAAGCATCGGCGTTGGAGAAGGACTCGGCAAAGCCCACACCGCCGTCAAAGAAACCGCCGGAATAAATCAGACCAACGATGCACATGACGATCAGGATCAGGATGGGGAAGACCAGATCCATGACCTTGCCCTTGGAGCTGGGAGCCAGGTTATTGGCGTTCTCATAGGGACGGTCGGGGGTGGTGTACAGGTCGCCCTTTTCGATGGCGTTCTTCTCGTGGGTGGCCATGGGGCCGAACTCCACCTTCATGATCGCCATGGCGATCATCATGAAGATGGTCAGCAAGGCGTAGTAGTTATAGGGGATCGCGCTGATGAACAGATCCAGACCGTCAACGCCATCTACAAAGCCGGTAACGGCAGCGGCCCAGGAGGACACAGGGGCGATGATACAGACGGGAGCGGCGGTAGCATCGATCAGATAAGCCAGCTTGGCACGGGAGATATTGTGCTTATCGGACAGAGGACGCATGACCGAGCCCACGGTCAGACAGTTGAAATAGTCGTCGATGAAGATCAGGACGCCCAGGCAGACAACGGCCAGCTGAGCGGCGGTGCGGGTCTTGATGTGCTCCACAGACCACTTACCGAAGGCAGCGGAGCCACCGGCGGCGTTCATCAGCTGGACCATAACGCCCAGGATGACCAGGAAGATCAGGATGCCCACATTGTAGCTGTCAGACAGGTTGGTGATGATACCGCCTTCAAAAACATGAACAAAGGTGTCCATGAAGCTGAAGTTGGAGAACATCAAAGCGCCGGAAAGGATGCCCAGGAACAGGGAAGAGTAAACCTCTTTGGTGATCAGTGCCAGGCCGATAGCGATTGCGGGGGGCAAAGCAGCCCACAGGGTGTTGTAAGCGAAGCTGTCGCCTACTTCGGCAGCGAAGCAGCCAATGCTCAGAAGCATGGCGATGCTCAGGCTCAGAAGCAGGACTTTCACGAGTTTGTTGCGTTTCATGTCAGACGCTCCTTTTGTTGATTTATGACAACATTATAACAAAGGGTGAACGATTTGTAAACAATTTTTCTGTTCAAACTCAATAGCAGATTCACCAAAAAAAGGCGCAAAAATTTGTGCAATTCAAACAAAAGCAGCGGATTTTTTTATAAAAATCCGCTGTTATCGAATAGAATATACAAAAACTTTCGCGCGTTAAACTGAGATGTTTCTGAAATCCCGCACCCGCGCAGGAACATCCTCCGTGCCAAAGACTGCCGACCCGGCCACCAACACATCGGCCCCCGCAGCGGCGGCCTCACCGGCGTTGTCCAGATTGATGCCACCATCGATTTCCAGCAGACAGGAGAGCCCCTGCCGGGCGATCTCCGCCTTCAGCACACGCAGCTTGGGCAGGGCGGAGGGCATGAACTTCTGCCCGCCGAAGCCGGGCTCCACGGACATGACCAACACCATATCGCACAGCGGCAGATAGGGGAAGACAGCCTCGGCGGGGGTGTTGGGCTTGATGGTCAGGGCACTTTTGCAGCCCAGCTCCCGGATGTGCCGCAGCATGGTGGCCATGTCGCCCTCGGCCTCCACATGGATGTTCAGCAGATCGGCTCCAGCCTTTGCAAAGGCGTCCAGATACTTCTCCGGCTGGGAGATCATCAGGTGGACATCCAGAAAGCCGTCGGTTGCCTTGCGAAGGGATTTCACCACCGGAACGCCGATGGAGATGTTGGGAACAAAATGGCCGTCCATCACATCCACGTGCAGCCAGTCGGCACCGGCATCCAGAACAAGTTCCACATCGCGTTGCAGATTGGCAAAATCGGCTGAGAGGATCGAGGGAGCAAGCATGGTCATGAGGAGTTCCTTCTTTCTGTTTGATTTCCCGGGAACGGGAAGATGCGAAACGCATAGAATGGGTCAGTGGCCGCTGTTCGCGAAAGCGGCCCTGCGGCCGGCAGCTGCCGCCTTTTGATACGGGGAGCCGTTTGTGCGGCTCCCCGCCTGCTTTTATTGTACCTGATTTTTCCGGGCTTGTAAATAGCAAAAGCCGACCCGATTCGGGTCGGCTTTTGAAAGGGAAAGTCTTATTTATTGAGAGCGTTGTACTTCTCCAGGGCGATGCCCAGCAGCTCCATGGCGCGGGCCAGCTTGTGCTGCTCCAGGACATAGGCCATACGGACTTCATTGATGCCCTTGCCGGGAGTGGCGTACATGGACTGAGCGGGGGAGAACTGGACGGTCTCGCCGTTGTCCTCGAACTCTTCCAGCAGCCAGGTCTGGAACTTGTCGGCATCATCGATGGGCAGCTTGGCCATGATGTAGAAGGCGCCCTTGGGGCACTCGCAGACAACACCGGGGATCTTCTTCAGACCGGCCATGCAGGTGTCGCGGCGGGCCTTGTACTCGTCACGGACAGCGGCGAAATACTCGGGGCCGACCTCATACAAAGCGGCAGAAGCGATCTGATCTAGGGTAGCAACGCACAGACGGGCCTGGCACAGCTTCATGCAGTTGGCCATCAGCTCCTTATTGCGGGAGATGACGCAGCCAACACGGGCACCGCAGGCGGAGAAGCGCTTGGAAACAGTGTCCAGAACGACCACGTTCTCGGCAGCATCCTCGAACTGGCCCAGGGACTGCAGGGGCTCGCCGGCATAGACGAACTCACGATAGGCCTCGTCGCCGATGATGAACAGATTGTGCTCCTTGGCGATGTCCACCATCAGGCGCATCTCATCGGGAGTCAGAACGACGCCGGTGGGGTTGCCGGGGTTGGTGCACATGATGGCGCGGGTCTTGTCGGTGATGCAGGCCTCGATCTTGGCACGGTCAGCGTAGTGATAGCCTTCCTCGGGTGTGGTGGGGATGGGCTTGATGACGCCGCCGGTCAGGTTGACCATGGTGTTGTAGTTGGGATAATAGGGCTCGGGGATCAGGATCTCGTCGCCGTCATCCAGCATGCAGTTCAGAACCATCTGCAGAGCCTCGGAACCGCCGGTGGTGATCTGGATCTCATCCTTCTCAAAGTGCATACCCAGATTATCGTAATACTTCTGGATAGCGTCGATCAGAACGGGGATACCGGGGGAGGGAGCATACTCCAGAACAGGCTGCTCAAAGTTCTTGACAGCGTCAAAGAAAGCCTTGGGAGTCTCCACATCGGGCTGGCCGATGTTCAGGTGATAGATGTACTTGCCGGCAGCCTTGGCCTTGACAGCGTAGGGATGAAACTTACGCATGGGGGACAGGCCGCACTTTTCGATTTTGCTGGAAAATTTCATGTTGCAGCACCTCTTTATATATTTTTGCTTACTCGTTCAACGATTCATGCTCACGCTATGAACCAATTCTATTCTAAATCCGAAAGAAGTATCTGTCAATAGGCTGGATGCCGAAGTTTTTCGCTTTCGGCGGGGACACAGCCACAAAATTGACGATGTTTACAATTTTGTGATGCTTTTTCCCCGCCTTTGTCTTATAATAATAGTCAACGTGAAAGAAACAGAGGAGGGAAGTCCCTATGGAGAAAACCATTCTGATCGTGGAGGATGACGCCAATATCCGGGAGCTGCTGCATTTATATCTGGAGCAGGAGGGCTACCATATCGAGAGCGCTCAGGACGGCGCGGACGGACTGCGGATGTTTAAACGGGTACATCCCGATCTGGTGCTACTGGATCTGATGATGCCTGTGATGGATGGCACCCAGATGATCCGGGAATTGCGCAGCTTTTCCAAAACGCCGGTCATCATCCTCACCGCCAAGGGCGAGGTCTTTGACAAGGTAGCGCTGCTGGAGCTGGGCGCCGATGATTACATCACTAAGCCCTTTGAAATGCGGGAGGTAATCGCCCGGGTACGGGCGGTGCTGCGCCGCTTTGAGCAGGACGAGGGCGAGCCCAAGCTGCTCTTTGACGGTCTGGTCATCGATAAGCAATCTTATAATATCACCGTAAAGGGGCAGCGGATGGAGATCCCGCCCAAGGAGATCGAGCTGCTGTACTTTTTGGCCAGCTCCCCCAATCGGGTGTTTACCCGGGCGCAGCTACTGGATGACGTGTGGGGCTTCGATTATTTCGGTGACACCCGCACGGTGGACGTGCACGTAAAGCGCCTGCGGGAAAAGCTGCAGGGCGTTTCCGAACAGTGGGAGATTAAGACCGTCTGGGGCGTTGGTTATAAGTTCGAGTTGCAGGAGGGTGCCCTGGCGGAAAAGGAATGAGCAGCGCAGGGGAGAAATAAGGAATGAAGAGTCTGTTTGCGCGCAACTTTCTGATCTATGCGCTGGTGATCGTTCTGGGCTTCACCGTTCTGGGCAGCGCCTTCATTTATCAGGTCAACCGCTTTTCCATGGAAGAAAAGCAGCAGCAGCTCAGCGATGCTTCCGACCGGGCGGCACAGAGCACGCTGGCTTATTTCCAGATGCGGGACGGTGCCGACTGGCAGGATAAGTTCAACGCCAACTATCGGGTGGCCATGAATATGCTGGCCGCCGATTGCAGCGGCACGATCTTTGTGGGCGACGAGGAGGGTAAGCTGCTGTTTATTGCCAACAGCGACGGCTGCTACAGCCAGGAGCAGACCGGACTGATGCTGCCCACCGTGGCCATGCAGGAGCTGCTGAACAGCGGCACCTGCACGCTGAAATCTACCTTTTATGGCTATCTTTCGGCCGTCAGCTATGTGATGGGAAAGGTGGTGCAGGACACCGATGGCCAGCCGGTGGGCGTGGTGTTCGTCTGCGTGCCCGCCCAGTCCACGGCGGCATTGTTTCTCAATCTTTCCCGGGTGTTCATCCTGATGACCATCACGGTGCTGCTGCTGACGCTCATTGCCACCATCGTGGTTGTGCGCAACATGGTCAAGCCCATGAAAGACATGGCTGTCGTGGCACGGCGGTTCGCCGCTGGGGATTACAGTGCCCGGGCACCTCTGCCCAAGCACGAGGATGAGCTGTACGACATGACCCGGAGCTTCAACAGCATGGCGGAGTCCATGCAGAACACCGAGGAGGCCCGCCGGAGCATGCTCGCCAGCGTTTCCCACGATCTGCGAACGCCCATGACCACCATCGCCGGCTTTGTGGATGGCATTCTGGACGGAACCATCAAGCCGGAAAAGCAGGAGCATTACCTGCGGATCATCTCGGATGAGATCAAGCGCCTCAGCCGTCTGGCCAACAGCATTCTGGCGGTCTCCCGTCTGGAAGGCAGCCGGGAGCTGGAGCGGGCGGTGTTTGATGTCAGCGAGATGGTGCGGCGCATCATCATCGGCTTTGAACAGAAGCTCACCGAAAAGCGTATCGAGGTGGAGCTGGATATCCCCGAGAGCCTGAATATCAAGGCGGAGCACGACAGCCTGTTCCAGGCGGTGTACAACCTGCTGGACAACGCCCTGAAGTTCACGCCTGAGGGAGGACGCATCACGGTATATATGGCGGAAAACGCGGGCAAGCTTCAGGTCAACATCCTGAACACCGGCAGCCCCATCCCGCCAGAAAAGCTCCGGTTTATTTTTGACCGGTTCTACAAGGGGGATACCTCCCGCAACCGCAACAGCACCGGCTCCGGTCTGGGACTTTACATTACCAAAACGGTGATTAAGCAGCACGGAGGAGATATCTTCGTCCGCAGTGACGAGGAAAAGACCGAGTTCTGCTTTACGATCCCCCTGAACAGCCGCTGATTGCCTGAAAGAAGGAGCTTTTGGATATGAACGAAGAACAACGGGAAGCGCAGACACGACAGGAACAATTCCCTTACAAAACCTATGAGGAGATCCTGGCGGAAAAGGAGCGCTGGCGCTGGCGGCAGCACGGTCTGGTGGTGATGACCGGCCTGTTTCTGCTGTTTTGCGCGGTGGTGATAGGCATTAGCATGGTGTGGAATCAAACCACCGACCCCAGTGCACTGGTGACCCAGACCTCGGAAAACAAAGGCTTTACGGTGGGCGCGACCTTGCAGGATCGGGAGGCCTCCGGCCCGGAGGGAGAGACGGATGCCAGCTTCCGCCTGCCGGACGGCGCGCAGGCAGAGGATTCGGACGGGGACGCGCTGGTCGTCACCGATGTTTCCGGTGTGGTGAAAAAGGCCAGGGCCTCGGTGGTGGGCATCGAGGCTGAGATTTACAGCGGCTATGTGACCACCCGCACCGGCAGCGGCATCATCCTGACGGAGGACGGGTACATCATTACAAACAGCCATGTGATCTCCGGCTGCGACAGCATCAATGTGACACTGGACGACGGCACCGATTATTTCGCCTTTGTCGTCGGTGACGACAGCTACAGCGATATCGCCATTCTGAAGATCGACGCAAAGAAACTGACACCGGCCGAACTGGGGGATTCTGACCAGGTGGAGGTGGGACAGGCGGCTATCGCCATCGGTAATCCCACCGGCCAGCTGCAGGGAACGGCCACCTTCGGCATCATTTCCGGGGTGAATCGGAACATCATGGTGGACAACACCGTGATGAACCTGCTGCAGACCGATGCGGCCATCAATTCGGGCAATTCTGGCGGCCCGCTGCTCAATCAGCAGGGGCAGGTTATTGGCATCAACTCTGCAAAGGTCAGCATCAGCGGCTATGAGGGGCTGGGCTTTGCCATCCCCATCAACGCCGCCCGGCCCATCGCAGAGGAGCTGGTGCGCTCCGGAAGTGTTTCCGGCAGACCGGCGTTGGGCATCAACTGCAGCACCCTCAGTGCTATGGCCTCCAACTTCTACGGACTGCCGGAGGGCCTTTACCTGGCGGCGGTGGAGAGCGGCAGCTGTGCCGACAAGGCGGGTATGCAGGCAGGCGATGTGATTACCCACGTGAACGGTGTACGGGTCAGGACGCTTTCGGAGGCTTATACCCAGCGGAACCTGTTCAAGGCAGGGGAGGAGCTGACGGTGAGTGTCTACCGCAAGGGCGTGACCCGGGAGTTGACCCTGTGTCTGGATGACCAGCAGGATATCGGCGAAAACTACAATTTCTGAGTATGACCGGAACACAAAGGCGCTTTGCACAGATGGCAGACGGTCATAAAACAGTTAGTCCCCCGCATGATCTCAGTCATGCGGGGGACTTTTGTATGTTTATCAAGCTTACTGGCGGTGAATGGTTTGTCAAAACCGTTTGGCCGTGGCAAGTACCGCTTTAGCGGCGCAAGGGGATGCAGCCACCTTGAGATCACGCCGTGACGCAGTATTTGAAACGACCCAAGATGCAATGCTCTCGATAGAACGACAAGAATAAGCGTCCTTTTGTTCCTAAAGGAATTTTTGGCCGCTTATTTTACAAGCAAATTGGAAATTATAGACCAAATACAAGGTCATCGCCATCCAGTTCGGATAACTGCTTAAATCCTATGGATGTGTACAGCCGATGAGCCTTTACGTTATCCACTTCGACTGTCAATAAAAAACCAAAAGGGGTTCACAAAGTCCCTCTGTTCCTCATGCAGATGATAATCGTATCCGGCATATATCACGTCCGACATGGTGGAAAGCGGTTTGATTTTTACATGGTTGTTCTGCCAATGACAGCTGAAACTTTTTCCAAATCTGTGCGCAAAGACAGATCACTCACCTCCATCAAATTTGACCTGTTGCTTCTAACTCTAAAGTTGAGGCACAATCCGGTCGATGTCGTGGCAAACTGTTTTATGAAGCCCACAGCGTGCAGAGCGCTTTTTTCAGATGACAGAGCGGTTTTGACGGTCAAAGCGTCAGAGTATACAGTTCCTCGCCCGTCTGGCGGAAGCCGACACTCCGGAACATCTGCTGCGCCTGGGTGTTGAAGGGATAGATCGTGGCGCGCAGCTCCGGGATCTCCTTTTCCCGGGCCATCCGGATGATCTCCCGCATGACGCGTCGCCCGATGTGCCTGTTCTGATAGGGTGTGGGCACCATGATGGTCACCTGGCCGTTGGTCTGCAGGCAGACATCGCCGCACAGGCGGTTGCGGTATTTGATGTAGAACAGATCACCGCTCTTGTTCAGCTGCCGATATGTCTCCTTCAAAAGCGCCTGGTCATAAATGACGTCCCGGTTGCTCACCTGCTTACAGAGACCGGGATCCTGATACCAGGGCAGGGCTGCTGCGAAATTGGGATAATATCGGACAAGGGTAATCTCCGGATCGATCCTTTTTGCATACATACTGAAAAACCTCCACTTACAGGCGTTGGCTGCCCGGGCCGATCAATAGGGAAGGCCCTCCAGGGACTCCCCGGGGCGGACGATCTGCCGCACCCACTCGCTGCGGATCTCCCACAGGTTGCCGCAGACATTGAAAATCGTCCAGTTGTCGATCTGGAAGACCCGCTTCCAGCTTTCCCGGATGCGCTCCTCCTCCCGGGGGTACATACCCCGGTAACGACCCTGGAAAAATTCGAAGCCGCTTTGCACGCCCAGGGCCTTCAGGTGCTTTTTGTAGGACTCCCGATCGGCTTCATCGGCGGGGATATAGATGCGGTTGAGCACATAATCCCACTTGGCCTCGTCAAAATAGATCACCTGCTCCCTGGGTACCTCCAGCACATAGACCACCGTCCCCGGAATGGGCTTGAGGCAGTTTTCCGCGCTGATGGAGCACCAGATGGAGGCCTGCACATCCTCCGGCTTGGGGACGCGCTTGGCGGCCTCCCGGGTGAACCAGTCGTAGCTCTCCAGATAATGATCGGCCATGTCGCCGAAATGCAGCTTGACATAGGCCCGCTGATTGATGATGCGGCCGTCCCGCTCCAACTGGGCAAGGGTCTTGTCATTCTGACGGGTATACAGCCTTACAGTGTCTCCTCCCATTGCGCAAGCTCCTTTCCAAGCGCCCGCTCCCGGGCGTCCATGTCATCCAGAAACATTTCCATATACCAGGCACGGGGCGTCACCACGCTGAGACTCAGCTCCGGGCGCTTTTTGACGAATTCAGCCAGCATTTCCTTCAGATTGTCGGCGGTAATGAGGAAATTGTCGATGATCTCCTGCCGGGAGGCGCCCATTCGCCGCAGCAGCAGAGCGGAGAGCACGCCGGTGCGGTCTTTGCCCGCGTTGCAGAAATACAGCACATTGGTGGGCGCGTTCTCGGCAAGGTGCAGGATCCGCACCATTTGCTCATCGGCCATGGCGTGATAGGAACGGGGCACGTCCTCGGGACACAGAGGGACGATATCGCCGGTGCTCACCGGCATATGATGATAGGAAAAATCGGGCAGCTCCTCCAGCGGACAGGGCCTTTTGGCGGCCTCCTCCGGCGCACGCAGGTCGATGACTGTGCGGATGTTCCGCTCCCGCAGCCATTGGATATCCGCGTCAGAAAGGCGATCGGGCACATCGCTGCGCAGATACCGGTCGCAGCCCTCCCGCAGCCAGCGGGTGTTCAGCGTGTAGGTCAGCAGACTGGACATGGGCTCAGTCCCCCAGCATATGGGCCAGCTGGAAGACATCTCCCGCACCCATGGTAAAGATCAGGTCGCCGGGCTGCACCATGTCGGCTAGCTGCCGGGCGGCATCCCGCAGATCGTCGGCAGCCTGCGCGCCGGGGATTCGCTCTGCCAGGCTTTGTGCGGAAACGCCCAGGGTGTCGGTCTCCCGTGCGGCAAAAATGGGGCAGACGATGACCTGATCGGCCAGAGACAGCGCCTCGGCAAATTCATCCAGCAGGGCAGCCGTGCGGGAATAGGTGTGGGGCTGAAACACGCACACCACCCGGCGGGGCTCCAGCGTGCGGGCCGCCGAAAGGGCGGCGGCGATCTCACTGGGATGGTGGGCGTAGTCGTCATAGATCCGGGCACCGCGCCACTCCTTCTTGAACTCGAACCGGCGGCCCACTCCGTGGTATTCCGCCATGCCGGCGGCAAAATCCTCAGAGGGGACACACAGCTGCAACGCCACCGCCGCCGCGGCGAGGGCATTCAGCACATTGTGCTTTCCGGGGACGGACAGCCGAAGGCGGCAGTACAGGTCGCCGTGATACACTACATCGCAGACACTGCGGCCGTTTTCCATCCGGGGCAGCAGAGCGCGGACATCGCAGCTCTCGGAAAAGCCGAAGGTGACGACCCGCCGTTCCAGACCAGCCACCGCGCGGCGGCAGTTTTCATCGTCGCCGTTGATGATGACCAGACCGTCCTCCGGCGTCAACTGGGCAAACCGGCGAAAGGAGGCGATGATGTCCTCCAGATCCTTGAAAAAGTCCAGATGATCCCGGTCGATGTTCAGTAGCACCGCCGTGGTGGGGTGAAAGGCCAGAAAGGAATTCTGATATTCGCAGGCCTCGGCCACAAAGAGGCCGCTGTTGCCAATGCGCAGCGTGCCACCGATGGAGGGCAGGTCACCCCCCACCATCACCGTGGGATCCAGTCGGCAGCTCTGGGCAAAGGTGGCGATCATGCCGGTGGTGGTGGTCTTGCCGTGGGTGCCGGCAACACAGATCACCTGACTGTAGTGCTCCATCAGGAGCCCCCAAGCCTCCGCGCGGGAAAGCACCGGGATGCCGGCAGCGCGGGCGGCGGCGATCTCCGGATTGTCGTCATGGACGGCGGCTGTGCGGATGACCAGCGCCGCGCCCCGGATGTTGTCCGGTCGGTGACCGATGGCCACGGGGATGCCCTGCTCATCCAGCTGGACGGTGTACAGAGAGCCGTCCCGGTCACTGCCCCGGACGTTGGCCCCGGCGTGCTGGAGCATTCTGGCCAGAGCGCGCATGGAAACGCCGCCGATACCCACCAGATGGATGGGCCGGCCGCTGTGTATGATAGTGTTCAAATTCAGATCGTTCATGAAAGGACCTTCCTATTGTTGACTATATGAACCGGTGCCCGCGACGAAAAGGAGGGAAACACGGCGGGGAAGGGATCGATGAGGCTTCATTTCAGTATAACATACTTTTCCCAATTTGCATAGTCTTTTGCACCGAAAGTTTGAAAAAGGCATAGACTGAGAGCGAAAGAGGTGATGAAGGTTTGCAGAAACCCATGGATTTTTTGGTGATGCGGGGCGACCGGCGGCAAAATCTGCTGTGTGACCTGCTGATCGCAGATGGACATCGGGCCCAGCTGGTGGGCGGGCCGGAAAGCTGGGGGCGGGAAAATCTCCCGGCACCGGGGGCCTTCGTAGTGACGGCATCGGCCGACGAAACGGTGAGCCGGGCGGCGCTGGAGCAGGGCTTCCGCCTGGCGGAATACGGCGGCCTGCCGTCCTTCCGGGAGGAAAACGGCGCGATCACTGCCGAAGGGGCGCTACAGGTGGCCATGAAGCATCGGCTGCGGACGCTGCGGGGCAGCGATGCGCTGGTGATCGGCTGGGGCTACATCGGCAGGCCTCTGGCCGGGCTGCTGCGGGCGATGGGCTGCGCTGCGGTGGCGGTGGCCGTCCGACGGGAGGAATGTCTCCGGGCGGTGCGGCAGACTGGCTGCGAGGGCTGGCTGATCGATGAGCTGGAGACGCGGGCGGCGGATCATGATCTGATCTTCAACACGGCGCCTGCGCCGGTGCTGCCCCGTCCGGTGCTGGAGCAGCTGCGCCCCGGGGCGCTGGTGGTGGATCTGGCATCCCGCCCCGGCGGGGTGGACTGGGAGAGTGCCCGGGAGCTGGGCATCAAGGCCG
>CAZDUQ010000004.1:26031-29000 GCA_964508665.1 uncultured Oscillospiraceae bacterium
TCCCGCCCCGGCGGGGTGGACTGGGAGAGTGCCCGGGAGCTGGGCATCAAGGCCGTTCACGCTCTGGCGCTGCCGGGACAGCTGACACCGGTTTCCGGTGCGGCGGCCATCCGAAACGCGGTCTATGAATTATGCAGGGAGGTATAGCGCATATGGAGGGAAAACAGATCGGCGTGTGCATCACCGGCTCCTTTTGCACCTTTTCGCAGGTGCTTCCGGTGATCCGCAGACTGGCAAAAAGCAATCGGGTGACGGCGGTACTGTCCCCGGCGGCGGCCACGACCGACACCCGGTTTTACCGGGCGGAGGATTTTCGACGGGAGGTGGAGCAGATCTGCGGCCACCCGGCCATGACTACCATCGCGGAGGCCGAGCGTATCGGCCCGGAAAAGCTGTTCGACGCAGTACTGGTGGCGCCCTGCACCGGAAACACACTGGCCAAATTGAGCCATGGCATCACCGACACCCCGGTGCTCATGGCCATCAAGGCCCAGGTGCGCAACGACCGGCCAGTGGTGCTGGCTTTTTCCACCAATGATGCGCTGGGCACGGCGGCGGCCAACATCGGCGGATTGCTGAACCGGCGGTGCCTGTATTTCGTGCCCTTCAGCCAGGACGACCCGGAGAAAAAGCCACGCTCCATGGCGGCCAGCTTTGGTCTGTGCGAGGCGGCGCTGGAGGCAGCGCTGGAGGGACGGCAGCTACAGCCGATGGTGCTGTGAGCGAGGCTCTGCGAAATATCGGAAAAAGCCGCAAAGCACTTTGACATTTGGGCGAAATGCGCTATAATGTTGGCATAGAAAACAGGAAGGAGCAAGCAACATGAACCAAAGCACCTTGTGTATCCCCAAGGCGCGAGAGCTGCCCGAGGGATTTGTGTACATCGATGAGTTGATCGGGGATTGCATCATCGATGCCAAATACGCCGGCACCGACAATTTCATGGGCCGCCCCGCCGCAGGCTATGAGCAGCCGCTGGTGGTGATGACCCGCGAGGCGGCGGAGGGCTGCGTCAGGGCGGCTGAGATCCTGCGGAAACAGGGCTACCTGATGAAGTTTTTTGACGCTTATCGTCCCCAGCGGGCAGTGGATGACTTCTGCGCCTGGGGTGAAGATGAGGCCGATCAGCGCCGCAAGCCAGTGCAGTATCCCAATGTGGAGAAAAAGCGGATGTTCGAGGAGGGTTATATTGCCCGCCGCTCCGGTCACACCCGGGGTAAGGCGGTGGATCTGACGCTGGTGGACACTCAAACCCATCAGGAGCTGGACATGGGCTCGATCTTCGACTTCATGGATCCCCGCAGCTGGGTGGACAGCGATCAGGTAACGCCGGAGCAGCGGAAGAACCGCTACATCCTGCGGGATGCCATGCTGGCCTGCGGCTTTGAGCCCTACGAATGCGAATGGTGGCATTTCAGCGTGACACCCGAGCCCTATCCAGACACCTATTTTGACTTCCCCATCCGCTGAAAGCTGGTAAGGAATAAAAACACACTGGAAAGGAATAACAACACACATGATTTACCCGACAAAATGCCCCGGATTTGTCATCCGGGAGGCCGTGGAGACCGACGCAGAACTGATTCTGGAGCTGGTGCGCGGCCTGGCCGCCTATGAGCAGATGAGCGATCAGGTGGAGGGCGACGCCGAAACATTGCGGCGCAACCTGTTTGAAAACCATCAGGCAAAGGTACTGATCGGCGAGGAAGTCGGCGTGCCGGTGTGCTTTGCCCTGTATTTCTACAATTTCTCCACCTTCCAGTGCAAGCATGGTCTGTATCTGGAGGATCTGTTCGTCAAGCCGGAGTACCGGGGCAAGGGCTATGGCAACGCCATGCTGTCCTGCCTGGCAAAGAAGGCGTTGGAGGAGGACTGCGGCCGTTTTGAGTGGATCTGCCTGGACTGGAACGAAAGCGCCCTGCGGGTCTATCGCTCCATTGGGGCAAAGCCCCTCAGCGGCTGGACCATCCAGCGACTCACGGGTCCGGAACTGCGGGCTCTGGCTGAGAAATTCTGATCGTCAGGGTGATTTTGTCCGGCTCCCACAGGAGATCCAGCTGCCGCTTCTGTCCGTCGTCGGGGAACACCAGTCGATAGACAACGGTGTCATCCACCTGCTCCGCCGACATATGGTCAAAGGTCTCGTCACGGAACAGAACGCCCAGACGGCAGGGCGTGAAGGTCAGTTGGGCCACATCGCCCAGATAGCGCAGGTTCGCCGCCGCCGGGGTCTCGGTGAGAAAGGCCACATGGTGGCCATCGGTGTCATCCCACCAGGTGATCTCCTCAATGGAAACGGCATCTTCCGCTGAAACAGAGGTCACCGTAAAGCAGGTGAGCTGTACAAACAGCATACCGTGCTTTTCCGCGCACAGCAGCACTGGTGCGGTGTAGCTTTCCTCCTGCCAGGGACTTTCTGCCTGTATCTGGCAAGAGTATCCACCACAGAGGTCGGCCGTCAGGGACTGCCATCCGGAGCCGTAGAGGGCCGTGACGCAGCTGCCCCGGGGCGCCTCGCAGGCCAGCGTCAGCGACTGTCCGCACAGCACGGACTGATTGGTGCGCGCCTCTACCGTCAAAGCAGTGGGCCAGCGGGATTCCCGCTGCGCGGGCTGGGACTCCGGTTGCGCGGCCAGCACCTCCGCCAGCGCCGAGCCCAGCAGGGAACGGTAGCGGAAAAAGATGTAGCCGCCGGCATTTTCACTTTGGGCGATGGCTTCCAGCTGATGAGTCAGCTCATCTGCGCCATACCAGACAGAGTCAGCCGCCGAATCAACGCTTTTATAGGCGGCCAGCCCAATGTAAAGCTCCACGCCGGTGCCTTCCACCGTGTCGCTCCACCACTCCAGCAGAGTGGAAAAATCCCCCGCTGCGGCGCCGATCTCCCAATAAAGCTGAGGTGCAATGTAATCCACCAGCCCCTCCCGCACCCATTTGCGGCTGTCGGCATAGTGGTCGTAATAGCTCTG
>CAZDUQ010000005.1:0-26096 GCA_964508665.1 uncultured Oscillospiraceae bacterium
TGCCCTTGGTGATGTTCGCAGCCACCGCCCAGTTGACGGCGTCATAGAACCAGTCGGCGCCCGTCACATCGGTGAACTCCGGCACGGTCTCCACATTGTCTGTATTCTCAACGAGATCCCCCACCACGAGAAAGAGGGTCTTGGATGCCTCCACCGAGAACATGAAGTAGAGCCCGTCCTCCAGCTCCCAATAGGTGCCCGCGCCGTTGGCCGTCCACTCCTCACCCACATCCACGGGGATCAGATAGGTGGGCTCCACAACGCCCGCCTCCACCAGTGTACCGTCGGCCGCAAGGGTGTAGCGCACCATGGAGCCGCCCAGATCCATCACATCGGCGCTGGACACGACCACCGGCTCGATCTGCCCGCCGTAATCGATCACATACTCCAGAACCGTGACCCGTGCGGGGGCCGTACAGTAGCAGACGGTGGCGTAATCCTGATAATCGCTGTATTTGACATAGCCGGTGGCAAACATTCCGTCCACCTGCACGCGGGTCTTCCAGTCCGAGTTGGGGATGAAGCTCTGTGCCTCTGTTTGCGCATCTTCGCTGACGTCCCAGAAATAATCGGCCGCCAGTGTCGGCACCGTCAGCCCCGCGCACAGGGCCAGCGTCAGAAGCAGTGCTGTGATTCGTTTTTTCATGATGATTCTCCTTTCGATTTTCTGATTGATATGCAGAACAACGGGGGACGCCCCGCGCCCCCGTTGACGCTGCCTGTTTGACACTGCGGAAGGGCTCCATCCGGTCAGACCGCCTGAAGGAAGCAATCATCCTCCCCGGCAAAGCCCCCGCACCTGCCGCCGGAGGCCCTCTGAAAAGCATCACCCGTCATCACAAATGGCGGTGTGCATCCCGTCACCGGCCCTGTGAACCTGCGGGAACGCCGCCCTCTCCCCGGGCCACCAGCGCCTGCTCCAGACAGCGGCATCGCCGTGTGCCCACATAGCCGTGATCGCCGCAAAGCGGGCAGTCGGGCCGGTCGGCCAGCCAGTCCTCCGGCTTGCCCAGCTGCCGCAGCAGTGCCTGCTGCCGGGCCAGATAGCCCTGATATTCCCGGGCCATATCCGCTTTCTCCGAGGGCTTTGCCCGGGCCATGCGGGAGGCGCACAGCCGCAGAGCACTTTCGTTTTCCGCATAATCCGGCGACTGCTGTCGCAGCAGACTGCGGCGCTCCTCCAGCGCCAGCGCCCGCTTCTGCCGTTTTTCCTGCATTTCCCGCAGGATGGCGCTTTCGGCGGATTCCCGCACCGGCGCGGGCTGTCCCTGCCGGGGACGGGCCTTTTTCTCGCCGTTGTCCACATCGGCGGCCGTGCGGTAGCCCTGCTGCTTCCAAGAGCACAGCACCTTGTGGAGGTAGGGCCAGCTCAGCCGACCGGCCCCCAGCAGGGTAGTGTCATAGGCCTTGCGCAGCAGCTCGTCGGAAACGCCCATTTCCTCCCAGCGGTCGATGTATTTTTGCTCGCTTTCCCCGGGCAGACGGTCGTGGATGCCCAAAATCGACAGCACCCGTGCGCCCCGGGTCTGCCGCTCCTTCTGCCGTGCCAGATAGGCCGCGGCGGCCTCGTAGTTGTCCAGGCCCAGATCGTACCAGCGGTAGGCCTGCTTTTCCACCTCCCGGGCGGTGAGCCGTCCCCGCTGGGCGCAGTCACCCAGCAGCAGCGCCAGCACCTCCGGCGGCAGTCCCAGCGCCTGATAGACGTTCAGCAGGCTCTCCAGCTCCCGCCGGTTGAGGAAGCGCCCCAGCCGGCTCTCGAAATAATCGCACAGGCCGGAAAAGGCGGCATCCGCCTCCCGCACCTGGGCCAGCTCGGACGCGGGATAGGCGCTCTCCTGCCGTGGCGGCGGCGCGGTGCGGTTGACCGCCAGACCATAGACCACCAGCAGCTGGGCGGCCCTTTTTACCCGCTCCGGCGGCATTTCCAGCTCCCGCGCAGCCTGCTCCAGGGTGCAGCCGCCATCCTGCCCGGCGGCACAGGCATACAGCAGCGCCGCGTCGCCATCCTTCAGGCGGGCCAGCGCGGCCAGGGCTTCCCGCCCGGTTTTTTCCGCCCGCAAACGGGTATGCTCCATTTTCAAGCCCCTCCTTTCCCGCATTTCGCTTTCTGTCCACAAATTATAACAAAAAACCTTTCCCCCGTAAAGCAAAAAAGGATGGAAATTTCTCTGCACACCTGTTATACTGAAGTGGACAGGCGCGGAGGCCGTTTTCCGCGTCCTTTGGTTTCGTGTGTTTCGAAAGGAGCGATGTCCATGGTTTCCTTTTACGGTCTGGCGTTGGGAAACGCCGCCGACTATCAGCGGGAGATCCTCTCCTGCACGGTGTTTGAGCATCTGGCCCTGGCGGTGCGCGCCGCAGGAGGCCGTCTGTTCCTCCATGGGGAGGAAAGCGGCGGTGACTGCGCCGCCTATGACGATTTCCGGGCCCGGGTAGGCGACGGATCGTGTCTGCTGCTGCTGGCTCCCGCCGCGGCCCTGAGCGCCGAGACGCTGACCCGGCTGGTGCGTCAGCCCGAGCCCGCCTGTCTGATGGCAGGACGGCAGCCGCTGGCGGTTTTCGGTCAGGCGGAGGCTTTGCAGGACTGTGATCTTTCCCGGCTGCCCGGCCAGCTGGCCCAGGTGCAGGCCGGCCCTGCCGAGGGACTGATCGTCTCGGACGCCGAAAGCGCCTATGCCGTTCAGGAGCAGCTGCGCCGCCGCATCAACATGAGCTGGATGCAGAAGGGCGTCACGCTGGTGGATCCCAACACCACCTTTATCGATCCCCGTGTGGTGCTGGAGCCCGGCTGCACCATCCTGCCCAGCTGTATGCTTCACGGGGAAAGCACGGTGGCCGCCGGTGCGGTCATCGGCCCCAACACCTGGCTGAAAAGCGCGCACATCGGCCCGAATGTCACGGTCAATGCCTCTCAGGTGGTGGAAAGCACGGTGGGCCAGGACACCACGGTGGGCCCCTTTGCCTACATCCGTCCCGGCTGCGTCATCGGGGAAAAGGCCCGCATCGGCGATTTTGTGGAGCTGAAAAACTCCTCCATCGGCGACGGCACCAAGGTCTCCCACCTGACCTATATCGGCGACAGCGATTTCGGCAAGGGCATCAATGTGGGCTGCGGCGTGGTCACCGTCAACTACGACGGCAAGAAAAAATACCGCACCACGGTGGATGATCACGCCTTCATCGGCTGCAATGTCAATCTGGTCTCGCCGGTCAGGGTGGGCAGGGGAGCCTATCTGGCCGCAGGCGGCACCATCACCGAGGAAGTCCCCCAGGACGCGCTGGTGGTGGCCCGGGCCCGGGCGGTGGTCAAGCCACTGTGGGCCAAAAAGCGCCGGGACGAGGGCAAGCTGTAAGCCCGCTCCTCCCGCGCCATTGATCTTTGTATTCTTTTGAAAAAGAGATAAATATTTTCAGGGGGTAATTCATATGTACATCCACGGTCCTCACGGACAGCTGAAGCTGTTCGCCGGTAATTCCAATCCTGCTCTGGCCAAGCGCATCGCCGATGCCATGGGCCTGACGCTGGGCGATGTCACCTGCAAGAAGTTCGCCGATGGCGAGATCTCGGTCAACTTTGGCGAGACCGTCCGCGGCTGCGATGTGTTCCTGATCCAGTCCACCTGCTGCCCGGTCAATGACAACTTTATGGAGCTGCTCATCATGATCGACGCCTGCCGCCGGGCTTCCGCCAGCCGCATCACTGCCGTCATGCCCTATTTCGGCTATGCCCGTCAGGACCGTAAGGCCCGTCCCCGGGATCCCATCTCCGCCAAGCTGTGCGCCGAGATGCTGGAGGCCGCCGGTGCCGACCGGGTGCTGACCATGGATCTGCACGCCAACCAGATCCAGGGCTTCTTTAACATCCCGGTGGACAATCTGCTGGGCACCGCCATCCTGACCCAGCACTTCTTCGACAAGATCGGCGCCAACCATCCCGACTATGTGGTGGTCTCTCCCGATCTGGGCTCGGTCACCCGCGCCCGCAAGTTCACCGACAAGCTGGATCTGCCCATGGCCATCGTGGACAAGCGCCGTCCCAAGCCCAATGTGTCCGAGGTCATGAACATCATCGGCGATGTGAAGGACAAGCACGTCATTCTGGTGGACGACATGGTGGATACCGCCGGTACCCTGTGCAACGGTGCCAAGGCCCTGATGGAGCGGGGCGGCGCAAAGAGCGTCACCGCCTGCGCCACCCACGGCGTGCTGTCCGGCCCCGCCATCGAGCGGCTGGAAGGCAGCGTCATCGAAAAGCTGGTGCTGCTGGACACCATCCCCGTGGAGGGTGAAAAGGCCGTGGAAAAGATCCAGGTGCTCACCGTGGCCGACCTGTTTGCCGAGGCCATCCACCGCATTTACGACGAGCACGCCATCTCCGACCTGTTCAACTGATTTTTCCGTTCCAACATCCCGGGGCTGCCGACCAAGGTCGGCAGCCCCTGAAGCAAAGGAGTCCTTCTCATTTTTCGACGCAGGAAGGCCGCCGCCCCGGCCCACGTGGATTACATCATCTGCGGGCTGGGCAACCCCGGCGGAAAATATGAAACGACCCGGCACAATGTGGGCTTTGTCGCCCTGGATCTGCTGGCCGAAAAGGCCGGCGCGGGCCGTCTTACCCAGACCAAATGCAAGGCGGTCTACGGCTGCTGCACCATCGCCGGCAAATCGGTGCTGCTGATGAAGCCCCAGACCTTTATGAATCTCTCCGGCGAGGCGGTGCGGGATATGATGCAGGCCTTTTCCGTCCCGCTGGAAAACCTGATCGTCATTTTTGACGATGCCGATCTGGCCCCCGGCCGCATCCGCATCCGGAAAAACGGCTCTGCCGGTACTCACAACGGGATGCGCAACATCGTTTATCTGCTGGAAAGCGACCGGTTCCCCCGGGTCAAGGTGGGCATCGGCAAGCCCGACCGGGAGCACGGCGAGGATATGGTGGATTTTGTTCTGTCCCCCATGGACAGCGACACCTATGCCGCCTGTAAGGCCGTCCCCGATGTGATCTTTGACCTGCTGGAAAACGGCATCGATCACGCCATGCAGGAATACAACAAATTCACCCCGCAGAAATAAGAAACAGGAGGCACACATATGCTGCTCATTAAATACGGACATATCAAGACCATGGCCGGGCCCGATGTGGAAAACGGCTGCGTCCTCATTGACGATGAGGGAAAGATCGTCGCCGTCGGCGCGGACATCCCCTGCCCGGAAAACGCTCAGGTAGTGGACGCCCACGGCCGTCTGGTGACCCCCGGCTGCGTGGAAGCCCACTGCCATGTGGGCCTGGATAATCAGGGCATGGGCTGGGAAGGCCACGACTATAATGAGATCGTGGATCCCCTGACACCGCAGATGCGGGCCATCGACTCCATCAACCCCATGGACGAGGCCTTCGCGCTGGGCCTGCAGGGCGGTGTCACCACCGTCTGCACCGGCCCCGGCAGCGCCAATGTGGTGGGCGGCACCTTCGCCGCCATCAAGCTGGCTGGCAAGCGGGTGGATGATATGATCGTCAAGGAGCCGCTGGCCATGAAGTGCGCCTTTGGCGAAAACCCCAAGCGCTGCTACGGCCAGAGCGGCAAAAAGGCTCCCATGACCCGCATGGGCACCGCCGCCCTGCTGCGGGAGCTTCTGTTCAAGACCCGCCGCTATATGGAGGACAAGGAGGCCGGCAGGAACCCCGCCTTTGACTTCAAGCTGGAATCCATGATCCCCGTGCTCAAGGGCGAGCTGCCGCTGAAGGCCCACGCCCACCGGCACGACGATATCCTCACCTCCATCCGCATCGCAAAGGAGTTCGGCGTCAGGCTCACGCTGGATCACTGCACCGACGGCGCCCTCATCGCCGACGAGCTGGCCAGGGAGGGCCTGCCCGCCTTTGTGGGCCCCACGCTGGGCGGCAAGAGCAAGATCGAGCTGATCAACAAGAGCTTCGACACTCCCCGCATCCTGCACGAGGCCGGTGTGGAGATCGCCATCATTACCGACGCCCCCGTCATCCCCATCCAGAACCTGCCCCTGTGCGCCGGTCTGGCCCACAACGCTGGTCTGCCCTATGAAGAGGCGTGGAAGGCCATCACCGTCAACGCCGCCCGCCTCACCGGCATCGGCGACCGCGTCGGCTCGCTGGAGCCCGGCAAGGACGGCGATGTGGTCATCTGGACGGCCGACCCCCTGACGCAGGTAGGTGCTCAGGCCGCCGTCACCGTGGTGAACGGCAAGATCGTCCATCAGGCATAACCCTGCCAGTCTTTCAAAAGCACACCCCGTTCCGGTCCGGAACGGGGTAATGTCCGTTTGCCTCGATCTCCGTTTTCAGAAAGGAGTGCTCCATGGAACAGCTTTTCGCCCTGCCCCGGGCCCTGCCGGAATATCCCCGGCTGCTGCACGCCGCCCGGGAGGGGCTGTCCGCCGCCGTCTACGGCGTTTCTCCCGTTCATCGCGCTCACCTGACCGCCGCTCTGCTGGACGATCTGCCCCGGCGCACGGTGTGTGTGGTGTTGCGGGATGAGCAGGCGGCAAAAACCTTTGCCGCCGACCTGCAGGCCCTTTGCGGCGTTGAGGCCGTCCTGCTGCCCTGCCGCGATCTGGTGTTCCACAATATGGAGGGTGTTTCCCACGAATACGAGCAGCAGCGGCTGTGGGCCCTGCGGCAGGTGCAGACCGGCAATGCCCGGGTGCTGTGTGCCCCCGCGGATGCCCTGATGCTGCGCACCCTGCCCCCCGATGCCCTGGAGCGGTCGGTGCTCACCCTCACCGCCGACGGCAGCTACCGGGTGGAGGCGCTGGTGGAGCGGCTGCTGACGGCGGGCTACGCCCGCGTCTCCCAGGTGGAGGGATCGGGCCAGTTCGCCCTGCGGGGCGGCATTCTGGATGTGTTCCCCGCCGGGGACTCCGCCCCCATCCGGGCGGAGTTCTGGGGGGATGATGTGGACTCTCTCTGCCGCTTTGACCCCATGACCCAGCGCCGGGGCGAGACCGTTTCGGCGATCTCCATCCTCCCTGTGCGGGAGGCGCTGCCCACCCTGGCAGAGGGGGGCATCGACGGCCTGTGCGCCGCGCTGCGCAAACTGGCCGGACGCAAATCCACCGGCCGGAAGCTGGAAGAGACGCTGCTCCACGATGCCGACACGCTGGAGCAGCTGCGCGCCCTGCCCGCCGCCGACCGCTATCTGCCCCTGATCTATCCCCAGCCGGCCTGCGGACTGGACTATCTGCCGCCGGACGCCCTGTTCCTGCTGTGCGACACCCCCGCCGTGCTGGAATGCGCCCAGGGCTTTACCCACCGGCAGGCCGAGGAGCTGGCCCATCTGCTGGAGGAAGGGCTGCTGCCCCCCTCCAAAACCGGCTACGGGCTGGAGGAGCGGCAGCTGCGCGCCCGCCTCACCGCCCCCATTCAGCTGGACAGCTTTGTGGGCAGCAGCGCCTTTTCTCCCGGTGAGCTGCTTTCGCCGGAGGTCAAGCAGCTGTCCACCGCCGCCGTGGGGCTGGATGCCCTGCTGCGGGACGTGCAGGACTACCTGCATCTGGGCTACACCGTCTTTCTGCTGACGGCAGGGCGCAGCCGGGCACAGAACCTCACCCGTCTGTTGCAGGAGCAGGACATCCCCTGCACCGACGACCCGCAGCAGGCCGGGCCCCGCCGGGTGTGCGTCCTGCCCCGGAGCCTTTCGGCCGGGGCGGAATATCCGTCCCTCAAGACCGTCCTGCTGTGTGAGAGCGGTCAGAGCCTGAAAAAGCCCGCCAAAAAGCGGAGATCCGGCAAGGATGCCGTCAAAAGCTTTTCCGACCTGCACCCCGGCGACCTGGTGGTACACGAGCACCACGGCATCGGCCGGTTTGTGGGGGTGGAGCGCATCCAGGTGGATAAGGTCTGGCGGGATTACATCAAGATCGCCTTTGCCGGCACCGATTTCGTCTTTGTTCCCGCCACCGGACTGGATCTGGTGAGCAAATACATCGGCAATCCGGAGCAGGAGAGCGTCCGTCTGTCCAAGCTGGGGGGCGTTTCCTGGCAAAAGGCCAAGCAGCGGGCCAAAAAGAGTGCCGCCGACCTGGCGGAACAGCTGTTGCAGCTGTACGCCGCCCGGCAGAAAAATCCCGGCTTCGCCTTCTCCCCCGATGATGACTGGCAGCGGGCCTTTGAGGAGGCCTTCCCTTATGAAGAAACCGAGGATCAGCTTTTGTGCGCCCAGGAGATCAAGCGGGACATGGAGCGTCCCGTGCCCATGGACAGGCTGCTGTGCGGCGATGTGGGCTTCGGCAAGACCGAAGTGGCCTTCCGCGCCATCATGAAATGCCTGCTGTCCGGCAAGCAGGCCGCCATTCTGGTGCCCACCACCGTGCTGGCCCGGCAGCATTACTTCTCCGCCGTGGAGCGCTTTTCGGGCTACCCCGTGAAGGTGGACATGATGAGCCGCTTCCGCACCCGGCAGCAGCAGGAGGAAACGCTGCGCAAGGTGAAAAACGGCCAGGTGGATCTGCTTATCGGCACCCACCGCATTTTGCAGAAGGACATCCGCTTTAAGGATCTGGGCCTGCTGGTGGTGGACGAGGAGCAGCGCTTCGGCGTGGCCCACAAGGAGCGCATCAAGCAGATGGCCCAGGGCGTCGATGTGCTGACTCTGACGGCCACCCCCATCCCCCGCACCCTGAACATGGCCCTTTCGGGCATCCGGGACATGAGCGTCCTGGAGGAGGCTCCCATGGGCCGCCAGCCGGTGCAGACCTATGTGCTGGAGCACAACGACGCCATCCTGCGGGACGCCATCCGCAGGGAGCTTGCCCGGGGTGGACAGGTGTATTATCTGCACAACCGCATCGACTCCATCGACCAGGCGGCCCTCAAGCTCCAGACTGCCTTCCCGGACGTCCCCATCGCCGTGGCCCACGGCCGCATGACCGAGGAGCAGATGAGCGATGTGATGGGCCGGATGTACGGCGGCGAGGTGTCCATTCTGGTGTGTACCACCATCATCGAGACCGGCGTGGACATCCCCAATGTGAATACCCTCATCATCGAGGACGCAGACCACATGGGTCTGGCCCAGCTGCACCAGATCCGGGGCCGGGTGGGCCGCTCCAACCGTCACGCCTATGCCTATCTCACCTATCGCCGGGGCAAGGTGCTCACCGAGGTGAGCCAGAAGCGCCTTTCGGCCATTCGGGAGTTTGCCGAGTTCGGCTCGGGCTTTAAGATCGCCATGCGGGATCTGGAGATCCGGGGCGCGGGCAATGTGCTGGGGGCAGAGCAGAGCGGCCACATGATGGATGTGGGCTACGACCTGTACCTCCAGCTGCTGGCAGAGGCCACCGCCGAGCTCAGGGGAGAGCCCCCCGTCCACCGCACCGACTGCACCGCAGACCTGCTGGTGTCTGCCGGGCTGCCCCAGAACTATGTGCCCGATGCCGCCACACGGGTAGATCTGTACCGGCGCATCGCCATGATCTCCTCTCTGGAGGACTACAGCGATATGCAGGATGAGCTGATCGACCGCTTCGGCGACCCGCCCAAAACCGCCTGCGCCCTGCTGGACATCGCCCTGCTCCGCGCCGATGCCACCCGGGCCGGTGTGTATGAGATCACCCAGAAAAACGGCAGCCTGCTGCTGTTCTTCCGTCCGGAGGCGCTGGAAGGGGCGGCCGCCTGCTGCGCCGCGCCGGACTTCCGGGGGCGGATCTTCCTTTCGGCGGGCGACAAGCCCTACATCACCCTGAAGCTGCGCCCCACCGATGACCCGCTGGCCCAGGCCCGGGCGCTGATCGACCTTTACATCGAGGATAAAAAATGATATACTGTGGCCGTGATCCCGATTCAGGAGGCATCTCTATGTTCAAAAAGCTTACCGCGCTGGCGCTTGGGGCACTGGCGCTTCTCACATTGCTCTCCGGCTGTGCCCCCAGCCCCACCGCTCTCACCGTGGGCGACCGCAAGGTGGATGCCGCCGAATACGCCTTTTACCTCTATTACAACCGCACCTCCACCGGCGAAAGCAGCGGTACCGTGCTGTATACCGATGCCGACACCGCCGCCGCGCGGGAGCGCTCGCTGGAGCAGATCATCACCAACGAGGTGGTGCGGCTCAAATGTCAGGAGCTGGGACTGGAACTCTCCGAGGCGCAGGAGACCACGCTGGAGCGCAACAAGGAACGTCTGGTGGAATCTCTGGGCGGCACCGCAGCCTATCTGGACTATCTGGAGCAGACCTATCTCACCGACCGGGGCTACGACAAATTCCAGGCCAACACCTACTACTACGACATCCTGTACACCTATATGACTCAGGAGAGTCAAACGCAGTTCACCGATGAAAAGCTGCGGCAGTATTTCGCCGCCCACTATGCCACCGTGAAATACATTTACATCTCCCTGCTGGACAACGAAGGCCAGCCGCTGGACGGGGAGCTGTACGAGAGCCGGGGCGAGCTGGCCAGAAGCCTTGTAGTGCAGGCCCAGAGCGAGGACGCCGATTTTGACACCCTGATGGAGACGTACAGCGAGGATCCCTTCATGACCGCTGCGGGCATCCCCATCAGCGAGCAGGAGGCCCGCAGCACCGAGTATCTCTCCACCCTGTTCGATCTGGAGGAGGGGGAGGTCAGCGGACTGGTCACCTGCTCCGACGGCTATTATATCCTGAAGCGGTGCCCCATCCCCGCCGGCTATTACGACGAAAACCAGTCGGATGTCTATCTGTCTGCGCTGGATCAGCTGTTTTCCGAGACGCTGGAAAGCTGGAAGGCCGAATATCCCGTCACCGTGCACAAGCTCGTTGATGAGATCGACCTGAACAATCTGCGGGAGTATATCAAATAATTTTTCATGCAAAACGCCTCCGTGCCCTTGTGGTGCGGAGGCGTTTTGTGTTTGTCCGGCTTCAGCTCCGGCGTGGCTCGATGCGCTTGAACAGCAGCGTGATGCACCACAGGGCGGAAAGCCCTACCAGCCCATAAACGATGCGGCTGCCCAGCGCCGCCTGAGAGCCGAAGATCCATGCCACCAGATCGAACCGGAACAGACTCATCAGTCCCCAGTTGAGCCCGCCGATCACCAGCAGCGAAAGCGCGGTCTTGTCCATAGAAAGCCACCTCCCTTCGGTTCCTGCAACCTTTTTTTCGTAGTTTTGGGTTTTCGGATGGAAATATACGCGGAAATGTGTTATACTGAAAAAAATTCCCGCAAAGGAGCCTTTTTCATGGAGCATCTCTGTGACAGCCACACCCACACCTGGTATTCCTTCGATGCCTGCTGCACGGTGGAGGAGCTGTGTCTTGCCGCCCACGCCGGGGGGCTTTTCGCCGTGACCATGACCGAGCATTACGATTATGACGGCGGCACGGGCGGCAATTATTACGAGGCCCGCCTTTCCCGCCGCATGGCAGAGGTCGCCAGGGCAAAAACCCGCTGGGCCGGTCGGCTGGAGGTGCTGTGCGGCATCGAACTGGGCCAGCCTCACCTGGAGCCGGAGGCCGCAAAGCGACTGGCAAACAGCGACGGGCTGGATCTGGTCATCGGCAGCCTGCACGAGCTGCGTCCCCACCGGGATATCTATCGGGATCTGGTGCTGGACACCATGGAGGCCTGCGATGAGGCCTATCGGGACTTCTTTCAGGAGGCGCGGGAGCTGGTGCGCCTGTGCGACGTGGATGTCTTCGGCCATTACGATTACCCGCTGCGGCTGATGGGCAAGGCCGGCATTGCCCCCAATATGGAGCGCTGGCAGGAGCTGATGCTGCCCTTTCTGAAGGATCTGGCCCAAAGCGGCATCGCGCTGGAGCTGAACACCACCGGTCTGCGTCGCTGGATGGGCCGTCCCGCCGGGGAGCCCTGGCTGCTGGAGCGGTACCGCGCCTTTGGCGGCAGACGGATCACCATCGGCTCGGATGCTCACCGCACCGCCCATGTGGGACTGGGTGTTCGAGAGACCTGCGCTCTGCTGCGGGAGTGCGGCTTTGACAGCGTCACCGTCTACCGGCAGCGCAGGCCGGTTCAGCTTTCCATCTGAGGTGAGTCGTCATGCGTACCTTTGAAGAAAAGGCCTTTGCCAAGCTCAACCTGTATCTGGGCGTGGGCGCGCTTCGGCCCGACGGCTACCACGAGCTGGTGACCGTTTTTCAGTCCATCGATCTGTGCGATCTGGTGGCCGTCTCTCTGCATCACCGGGGGGATATCTCCCTGCGGTGCAACCTGCCCTATCTCCCCACCGATGGCCGCAATCTGGCGGTCAAGGCGGCAGAGACCTTTTTCCGCGTCACCGGTCTGGAAAATCCCGGCCTGAATATCAATATCAAGAAGGTCATCCCCGTCGGAGCGGGTATGGCTGGCGGCAGCACCGATGCCGCCTGTGTCTTGCGGCTGCTGAACCGGGCCTTTGGAATGCCACTCAGCGGCCGCCGCCTGGCGGAAACCGCCCTTTCCCTGGGGGCCGACGTGCCCTTCTGTCTCTCCGGCGGCACCGCGCTGGCCCGGGGCGTTGGCGAAAAGCTCCATCCCCTGCCGCCCCTGCCCCCCTGCTTTTTTGTGGTGGGCAAGCCGGGCTTCTCGGTGTCCACTGCCGATGCCTTCGGCCTGTATGACCGGCAGCCCCGGCGGAACGCCCCCTCCGACGCGCCCCTGCGGGAGGCGCTTGCTGCAGGCGACCTGCCGGCCGTGGCCGCCGGCCTGTACAACTCGCTGGAGGCTCCCGTGGGCTCGCAGCGGCCCCTGATCCTCCGACTGCGGGACACGCTGCTGGAAAACGGCGCGCTGGGCGCCCGGATGACCGGCTCGGGCTCGGCGGTCTACGGCATTTTTTCGGAGGAAGCCGCCGCCCGGGCCGCCGCCCGCAATTTGCGGAGCATCTGCCGGGAGGTCTATCTCTGTCGGCCGCTCCCATCCAGAAAGTAATCCCTTATCCATCTTTCATCAGGAGGTATCGATCATGGAAACGATCAAAAACAGCATTCTTCAGCGGGTGAAGGACTTCCCCGGCCACACCTCGATCTACTTTAAGGATCTGACCGGAGGCGAAAGCTTCGGCTGCAACGCCGAAGAGCCCATGGTGGCCGCCAGCGTCATCAAGCTCACCGTTATGGCCGAGCTGTTCCGCCAGATCGAAGCGGGCATGGTCTCCCGGGAGCAGACGCTCACCGTCCGCGACGAAAACCGGGTGCCCATCTGCGGCGTGCTCACCCTGATGCACACCGGCATGGAGGTCACTCCCATCGACCTGTGTCGGCTGATGATTACCATTTCCGACAACATGGCCACCAATATGCTCATCGACCTGCTGGGCATTCCCAACATTCAGGAGAATATCCGTCGTCTCGATCTGGAGGGCGTGGAGCTCAACCGCAAGCTGTTCGAAAAGCGCCCCGAATACCGGCAGAAGCGCAATTATGTCACCGCCGCCGGTATCGGCCGCCTGCTGGAGCTGCTGTATCGCGGAGAGGTGGTCAGCCCCGCCGCCTCCAAGGAGATGCTGGAGATCATGCAGGCCCAGCAGTGTACCAACAAGATCCCCCTGTTGCTGCCCGGCGAGGGCCGCGCCGCCCACAAGACCGGCGAGGACGAGGGCATCACCCACGATACCGGCATCATTTACGCCAAAAAGCCCTTCATCGTCTGCTACATCAACTCTCAGCTGGAGCCCGGCACCGAGGGCCGCATGAATATCCAGATCGGCCGGATCACCCGGGAGCTGTGGGATGCCATGGGCGGTGCGCCGGAGGAGGAGCAGGCGTGACCGTTCTGGTGCTGGACGGTCAGGGCGGGCGGCTGGGCAGCCAGCTGGTAAAGGAGATCGTCCAGCGCTTTCCGGAGCAGGAGCTGCTGGCCGTGGGCACCAACAGCATGGCCACCGAGCGGATGCTCAAGGCGGGCGCGCTCCGGGCCGCCACCGGGGAAAATGCCGTGGCGGTGGTCTGCCGCCGGGCAGACGTGATCCTGGGCCCCATGGGCATGGTGATCGCCGACGCCCTTCTGGGAGAGGTCACCCCCGCCATGGCCCGGGCCGTGGGGCAGAGCGGCGCCGTGCGCATTCTTCTGCCCTCTGACAAATGCGAAACACTGGTGGCCGGCATCGGCTGCCAGTCCATGACCGAACTCATCCGGGACGCCATGGCCAAGCTGGAGGCCGTGCTTTCCCGTGAAGGATAACAACAAGGAGGGAACCCCATGTCTTTTAACGGCAGCGTAGGCGAGCACCTGTACAGTGTCTATTTCGCCCCCCGCGGCAGAGACCGCATCTATCAGCTGGGCATGAGCATCGCCCAGCAGCATCTCAACCCCGCAGACCGCGTCATCGGTGTCATCGGCGAGGCCGGATCGGGCAAGTCCATGATCATCAAGGGGATGTTCCCCGGGCTGGAGCTGACCAACGACGACGAGGGCGTCAATGTCCGCCCCCTCCCCCTGCTGTGTCAGGACGAGGAAAACCGCTTCTACTCCCCCCACACCTATCACATGGATGTGCGCTTTGAGCTGGGCTTTACCCAACTGCATACCCTGGTGGAGGCCGTACAGGAGGCCGTTGCCCGGGGCAAGCGGGTCATCATTGAGCATTTTGACCTGCTGTACGAGGCGCTGCGCTTCAACGCCGACCTGATCGTGGGCGTGGGCGAGGAGGTCATCGTCACCCGACCCAATATTTTCGGCCCGCTGCCGGAGGACGTGGCCAAGATCGTCCACAAGTCGGTGCGCGTCCGGCAGATGGCCCACACCGCAGAGGATCTGCTGGAATCCCATATGCCGGAAAAGGACGTGATCCGCGCCCTCCACGGCGACATCAAGAACGGCTTCCTGATGGCGTTTCACGACAGCCCGCCCCAGGTGGATCTGGACGAGCTGGAGCGACTGGTTCAGGCCGACATCGCTGCTGATCTGCCGGTGGAATATGTGGACGACCGTACCATCGCCATCGGCGGCAGCCACCAGCCCTGCACCGGCCCCCGCACCCATGTTTCCAGCACGGGCAAGATCGAGGGCTTCCACCTGCTGAAGGAGATCATCTATGATCACCGCAACCAGCGCTGGCTGCTGGTGGGCCGCGTGGGCACCTCTGACGGAGACGGGCAGCGGCATTTCAACGATCTGGAGCTGATCTGACCATGAAGATCATGGGCATCGATCTGGGAAAGGTACGCACCGGCGTGTGCGTGTCCGACCTGAGCGGCTTTCTGGCCGGCCGCTCCATCACCATCACCGAGCACAACCGCCAGCGTCTGCTGGAGGCCGTCTGCCGGGAAATTCAGGCGGAAAAGCCCGGACAGATCGTGGTGGGCCTTCCCCTGAACATGAACGGCACCGAGGGCCCCAAGGCGCTGGAATGCCGGGAGTTCGCCCGGCAGCTCCATGACGCCTGCGGGCTGGAGGTAGTGCTGTGGGACGAGCGGGGCAGCTCGGTGACGGCCAACCGCATCCTGTCCGACGCCGGCAAAAAGCGGGACAAGCAGCGCCAGCGGGTGGACGCCGTGGCGGCGCAGGTCATTCTGCAAAGCTATCTGGATTTTTGGAACCTACAGAAAAAACGCGAAAAGGAGCAGTGAACCATGGAATTTCAGGAATTGATCCACGCCCGTTATTCGGTGCGCAAATATGCCGACCGTCCGGTGGAGGAGGACAAGCTGCAAGCCGTGCTGGCCGCCGGAGCTGCCGCTCCCACCGCCAAAAATCAGCAGCCCCAGCGGATCTATGTGCTGGAAAGCCCGGAGGCGCTGGCAAAGATCCGGGCCATCACCCGCTGTGCCTTCAACGCCCCCACCGTGCTGCTGATCTGCGGTGACCGTCAGGCCGCCTGGACCAACCCCTTCAACGACCGCAATTCCGCCGAAATGGACTGCTCCATCGTCACCACCCAGATGATGCTTCAGGCCACCGAGCTGGGTCTGGGCACCTGCTGGGTGTGCTGGTTCGACACCGAGGAGACCCGGCGGGCCTTCTCCATCCCGGAGGAGCAGGAGGTTCTTGCCCTGCTGCCGCTGGGCTATCCCGCCCAGGACAGCCACCCCTCCTCCAATCATGCCAGCCGCCGTCCGCTGGCGGAAACGGTGGTGCGCCTGTGAAGCTGAATAAGGTCTCCCGTCTGCTGTTCGCGGCGGCGGCACTGCTGCTGGGCAGCGTTCTGCAAAATGTCACCGGCCAGCCGGTGTTCTTCCTGCTGGGCGCTGTCGTCTGCGTCATCATCTTCGGCTTCGTAGGCCGGAAAAAGTAAAAGCATGCAAAAAGCCGCCCAAGGGCGCATGCTGCCAAAACAATCATCTAAAAGCCACGCAATTGACAGCTGTGAAACAGGCTCAGACAAAACAGACGACATTCAACAACCATTGAACGTCGTCTGTTTTTATATCTTTAACTGTGAAATGCACCCGTTTTCCGTTTTACAGGGTGCGAATCGCAGTGAGAAATAATGATTCGAGAGATGACATTTACACAGGCCATTCAAAAAAAGCCAGTCTTCCAGATATGTCCTTCCGGAGTTTAGCCAGTCTTTTCAGACTGGCTTTTTCAATAGCTTTCTTGCATACAAGCTATGCAAAAACGATATTTCCCTTTACAGTTATCCCCTTTTATAATCATTTACAGGACTACTCTGAACATCGGAAAAGTAAAGAGCAATCTTGCAGCCATATAGAAAGGAAGGTCTACATGATCCATTTTTTAATAACCGTCTTTATTGGTGCAATCACAGGCTTTACTTTTTATAAATTGAAAATACCGGGCGGCATGATGGTAGGAGCGCTGGTCGGATCTGTCCTTTTGAATTTAACAACAGATGTGGCGTATATGCCATACACGGCCCGACTGATGGCGCAGATCACAGCCGGCGCGTTTGTTGGTGCCTCTGTCCAGCGCAGCGATATACAGCGGCTGCCGAAGCTGGCAAAGCCAGCCTGCATTCTGGTGGGAGGCATGCTGATATTAAATATCGTCATGGGAATCGTGATTCATCATGTCAGCGGCCTGGACTGGATGACCTCCTTCTTCTGCGCTGTACCCGGAGGCATGAGTGACACTCCGATCCTCGCAGCAGAGATGGGCGCAAATGGCGCGGCGGTGGCATTGATGCAATTTTCCCGGTTGGTATGCGGTATTGGCATTTTCCCATCTCTCATTGCCTGGATGACGCGAAACGAGCCGCAATCCGGGCAGCTTTCTCAGGGAAAGGCTAAAAAGGAAACGGGTACGGCAATCGATCTCCTCGCGACGCTTTGTGTCGCAGGAGGCTGTGGTATCGTCGGTAAGCTCTCCGGCATTCCCGTAGGCGCATTGACCTTCTCCATGATCGGAACCGCAATTTTTAAGCTGGCCTGCGGCCGCGCAGTGATTCCGCTGTGGCTCAAGCGACTGGCGCAGGTTCTGTCCGGCACTTACATCGGCTGCTCCATCGGGCTGCAGGAATTGCTGGATCTGCGAACCCTGCTGCTGCCTGCACTGCTCCTGGTGTCCGGCTACTTATTGAACTGTATTTTACTCAGCGCACTGCTTCACAAATCTTGCGGGCTTTCCCGGCGAGTTGCCATGCTGTCGGCCACTCCTGCCGGCGCAAATGATATGGCGTTAATTTCCGGAGATTTGGGAGTTGCATCGCCGGATCTGAATGTGCTGCAGATCGTTCGGATGATTACGGCTGTCTCTCTCTTTCCGCAGGTGATCTGTCTGCTTGTTTCCTGTTTGGAATAAAATGCATACCAAAGCGCGCGTATGCCGGGTGCCTTCCAATGCAACGATTCCGGAAAGTCAGAAACGGCCATTTGCAATGCCTGAGAAATCAATATCATGTCGGACATATATCTGTGTCGTCTGCTCCTCAACATACTGCTTAATTTGCCGAAGCGCAACTTCCATAAATATTTTTGCGGCATCGCTCAAGGCCCGCCTTTCGCAGTAGGCTACTCCTATGGTTCGACAAAACAGCTGGTCACTTAGCGTGCAAAAGAGCGGCTCTGGGGAAAATCGCTCATCATTGGCAACTGCAGCCGGTGCCAAGGCAAAGCCACCGCCACTCGGCGCCATCTGATAGGCCACAGTGGAGTTGACCAGATTGATGACCGAAACGGGACGAATATCATGCAAATCAAACATCTGGTGTCCCACATAATAGGTGTTCTGGGAGGGTGTCGCCGAAAAATAGGGGATCTGTTCAAGCACCTTTGGGGGTATCAGTTGTAAAACATCCGGCCGATTGGGCGGTAAAAGCAAAGGCTTTAAAATATCAGCCTGTCGGCTGACCACCAGCATCATTTTCTCACGAAAAAGAGGCTCCAAAACAATCCCCTTATTCAATACCGGCGCGGAACCCATTAAGAATAAGTCGATACTGCCTTTCAGCAAAAGCTGCTCCAGGGTACTGGTGTTGCTTTCCACCATTTGCACATCGATATGAGGGCAGGCTTTGACGAAAGTCGGCAGTACGCGTGGAAGCCAGGTGGCGGCACGGGTCGTTGGAATTCCCAAGACCAAACGGTCTCTTTTTCTGTCGGCAATGTCTGCCATTTCCATGTCCAGCTTCTGCTTCAGAACCATGATTTCTTTTAGCCCTTCAACATATTTTTCCCCCGCATAGGTCAGTCGGATCGGAGAATAGGATCGGTCAAACAGCTTGACACCCAGCTCTGCTTCGATGTTTTTAATGCATCGTGTCAAGGCAGGTTGGGAAATGAAGCAGGCTTCTGCCGCCTTGGAAAAACTCTTTAGTTCCGCCACGGCTAATAAATAGTTGAGTTTATTAAAATCCATACGGCACTTTCCGCCCCTCTTACAGCTTTTGCAGATTTGTCCTGCTGAGATAATTGTAGCGAAAAAATTGTCTTTTGCATAATGCCTATTTTGCATATCTGACATAAAAAAGGAGTATTGGACATTTTCTGCTATAACCGCTATATTGAAATCAAACGGCAATCGCTATCCGTAAAACGCTTGAAAGGAGTGCATTCTCATGAGAAAACCGGATATTGCCTATATCAACGGCAAGGTCTATACGGTGGACGATCGGTTTACCGTTGTCTCTGCATTTGCGCTGTCGGATGACCGTTTTGTGATGATCGGCACCGATGCGGAAGTATTATCCAGTTGTCCACCGGGTACACCGGTCGTGGATTTGAAGGGGCAGGTAGTCCTTCCCGGCTTGATCGACGCACATCTGCACATCGCGGGCACCGGAGCGCTGAAGCTTGAGCTCAATCTGGTGGGAAAGAGCAAGCAGGAAATTTTGAATTTGGTAAGCAACGCTTACCGAACCGTAAAGCCAAATGAGTGGATAACAGGCCGCGGATGGATCAACGATGAGTGGGCAGATGATCCTTCTTTTCCAGGCAGGGAAGAACTGGATGCCGTGGCGCCGGATGCGCCGGTTTATCTGAAGCGAGGCTGCGGCCACGGTGCCTGGGTAAACAGCAAAGCGTTTTCTGTCGTTGGCATTACAGATGACACGCCCAGCCCTGTGGGCGGAGAAATTATGAAAAAGCCGGATGGAACGCTCCTGGGTATTGTGACAGATCAGGCACAGGATCCTTTCAATAAGGCGATTCCACCCTACACGGAAGATCAGCTTCAGCAGATCGCGCTTTTAGCACAGAAGGGATTTTTCGAGCAGGGCATCACCTCAGTGCAGGATGCGGGAAGCTTTGACCATTGGGTGGATGCATGGGAAAAGCTCTATCAACGAAAAGAACTGAAAATGCGCATGTACGTCAGCCTGCGGATCGTTGGGCGGCCCAGTTACGAAGAACTGCTAGAGGGCTCCAAACGATATTTTGAGCATGGCATGCGGATCGGTGCCTATGATAATCGGCTTACCTATCGCGCTTACAAAATTTCCGGAGATGGATCTCTCGGTTCTCGCAGCGCATGGATGCTGGAGGACTATTCTGATGCGCCCGGTAACCGGGGTTGCGGAAAATGGACCGACGAAGAACTCTACAACATTTTATATCCCGCACATCGTGCTGGCTTCCAGATTTGGTATCACGGTATCGGCGACGCGGCCTGCCGACAGGCACTGAACTGTTTTGAGCGGTTGCAGTCAGAATGGCCCCGGCCCGACTGCCGCCATCGTATTGAGCACTCGCAATGCCTTGCCTCCGAGGATTTGCATCGGTACAAAGATCTCGGTGTCATTCCCACACATCAAACCGTCTTCCTGCGAACAGATAAGCGTGTAGCGGAAGCCCGCTGGGGAAAATCGCGTATGAAGGGTGCTTACGCGTGGCGCACACTGATCGATCAGGGAAATGTGCTTCCTAACGGCTCTGATTCTCCGGTAGAAAGCTTTAACCCGTTTCTGGGGATGTACTGCGCCATTGCCCGCAAGGATGAGAAGGGGCAACCGGAAGACGGCTGGTACCCCGGGGAACGCATGACACGCGAAGAGGCCCTTCGCTCTTACACGACATGGGCCGCTTACGGAGCATTTGAAGAACATCTGAAGGGGTCTATTGCAGTGGGCAAGCTGGCAGATTTCATTATCATCGACAGAGATATTATGCTTTGCCCCGAGGATGCGATCAAAGACACCCGCGTCTTGCAGACCGTGGTAGGAGGTGAAACGGTTTACACAAGGTAAACGCAGAACCCGTACACAGCACATTATGAGACAGAAAGGGGAAAAACAATGGAAACAACTAAAGAGAAAAAAGGATTATTCTTCAAGTTCATTCATGGTATTGAGGTCGTCGGAAATAAGCTTCCGCATCCCTTCTACCTGTTCAGTATCCTGATCGTTGTAGCCTTTCTTCTTTCGGTGATTTTTGCCGGCGCAACTACAACCTATGAAAAAGCCTCCTCCTCCGGCGGAACACCTGAAATCGTTGAGGTCACAATCAAGAACCTGATCAATAAAGATACCATAACCTATGTGACCCAGAATATGTACAGCATCTACTATAATTTCTCCCCGATGATGATGATGGGATTGCTGATGCTGTCCATCGGACTCGCAGAGGAAGTCGGACTGTTCGGTGCCTTTATTAAACGCTTCATCGGAGGCGCAAAGCCCGCCATTGTATTTGCCGTAGTGTCCTTTATCGCGATCAACGCAAATACGGCCTCCAATGCCGGCATTCTGGGGTGCACAGCTGTTGCGGCATCGGTTTTTGCGGCGATGGGTTATAATCCCTGGTTGGGTATTCTGCTGGCCTATGCCGCCGGTAACGCCGGTATGTCTGCCAATGTTTTTGTCGGCAATCTGGATGTTCTGATCAGCGGCATTAACGAATCGGTCTGCACTGCACTGGGGATCGACACTGCCGGTGTTCATGTCCTGGAGCACTGGTATTTCATGGCTACCTGTGCTGTGGTTTTGACAGTCGTTTATACCGTCATCACAGTGAAATTTGTTCGCCCCTATCTTGGTGAGGCCAAGGATCTGTCGTTGGTTCAGGAAACCGGCGCAAGCAATGTCCTCACTGATCTTGAACGAAAGGGTCTGCGCAACGCGGGGATCTCTGCCGTGGTTTATCTTCTGTTCTGGGTCATCCTCTGCATTCCTAAAGACTCGTTTTTCCGTGCCGCTGATGGGTCTATTTTGCCCAATTCTCCGTTGCTTAAAAGTGTTCTGACGATTTTATTCCTGTTTTTCCTGGTGACAGCCATTGCTTACGGCCGCACAGTCGGAAAAATCGGCAAATGGAAGGAACTTCCCGGAATGCTCGCTAAAAGCATTCAGTCTATGGTCAATTTTATGGTGATTGCCCTGCCTGCTTCCCTGTTTATTTATCTCTTCAATGCATCCAACATCCCCACTTTCCTCGGCGCAGTTGGAGGCAGCTGGTTAAAGGCAACCGGTATCACCGGATTTGGTCTGTTCGTCGCGGTAGCGTTGTTCTCAACCTTCCTGAATCTGTTTATGACATCCGGGTCATCGAAATGGATGATTCTTGCGCCCATCCTGATCCCCATGCTGTATACGCTGGGATACAGCCCCGCAATGACCAGTGTAATCTACCGAATCGGTGATTCCGCGACCAACGCCGTAGCGCCCATTTCCTCCGACATTGCGCTGATCGTTGGCCTGTTGGCCAAATACAACACGGATAAAAGCAAAGAACCCGGCATGGGCACGGTTTTTGCAGGTTGTATGCCCTATGCAATCGCCACCTTTATCGCGGAATTGTTGATTCTGGCGGTGTGGTGGATCCTGAAGTTGCCGCTGGGCCCCGGCGTTTCCATGACGATCGGCGGCTGACAGAACGCACTTTGCAGCTTGACGCTCCTTAACATAGAACCCCTTGTGCATGGCTCACGGTGGCTGGCTGCTGCCGTGAGTCATGCATTCTGACAGGGGGGACAGCGCATAAAAGCAAACGAAGAAAACAAAAGAGGAGGTTCTCTATGTTATCTATCAACAAGGAACGCGTGGTACAAACCTTTTTAGAATATGTGCGTATTGACAGCGAGACGCACTTTGAAAAGGAAATCGCTGCCAGGCTTGTCGCAGATCTCACGGCTTTGGGCCTTGAGGTCTATACAGACAAAGCCGGAGAAAAGCAGGGCGTTGATTCAAACGGTGCGAATGTCTATGCGTTTTTGAAGGGGGATCCCGCGCAGGACACGATACTCTTCAGCGCACACATGGATACGGTCGCACCTGGAAAAGGAATTGAACCTTATATTGAGGACGGCTATATCCGCAGTCGCGGTAACACCGTTCTGGGGGCAGATGACAAATCCGGTGTGGCTGCAATCATGGAGGCCCTTCGCAGGCTGGTGGAGAGCGGTGTACCACATCGCCCTGTAGAGGTTGTCTTTACGATCCGTGAAGAGGGCGGCCTGAACGGCTCTGCCAATCTGGAATACGATCGCCTCCACGCCCGGTATGGCGTTGTTCTGGATGCCAGCAATGATGTGGGAAAGATCGTTACCAGCGCACCGGGACAGCTGCGGCTCTATGCGGATATTTATGGGAAAAAAGCACATGCCGGTTCCGATCCGGAAAAAGGCGTCAGTGCAATCCAGGCGGCCGCGGTGGCTGTCAGCCGAATGCGCTTACAGCGGATCGATGAGGAAACTACCGCAAATATCGGCACATTTTCCTGTGTTGGCGCTACAAATGTGGTACAGGATCATGTTACCTTCAGCGCAGAGGCCAGAAGCAGAAATCAGGATAAACTGCAGCAGCAGGGAGAGCATATGCTGCAATGTCTGCAATCAGCCTGTCAGGAGCTCGGCGCTCAGCTGGAATATCGACTTGTGCAGAGCTACCGGAGCTATGCCTTTTCAGACAGTCACCCGCATGTGCAGCTGTTGATGCGCAAATGCAGAGAAATCGGTATTGCGCCCTGGACGACCTATACCGGCGGCGGTACGGACGGAAATAATTTTAATGCGCATGGCATCGAGACTGTGGTGCTGGCCTGCGGTATGGAAATGGAGCATACCGCAAGCGAGCAGATATTGATTCGCAATTTGCAGGATGCTGCGCTGCTGGTGTTGAATATTATGGTCTGCTGATTCCATGGAGAAATATACATATGCTAAACCGTAAGAGAGCGCGCGTTGCGATCATCGTGATCTGCATCGGAATTTTGATAAGCTGTCTCTCCTTTCTTTTCTGGCAAAAATGGATGTTCTATACAGGTGTGCTTGTCCTGCTTTGCGGGATGTGGATCCCGGATGTCCGATGCCCAAACTGCAAGCGATTTTTCGTAACAGGGACCTGGGAGATTAAGTTCCATTGGGACAAACCGACGGAGGGTAATTGCCCAAAATGCGGAAAGCTACTCCTGTATGATGACCAGCCATCAGCAGATGCAGGCTGTATGGATGAATAGTTATGTTTCGACCTGCTCAACAAAAGTCGAGCGGCAGCAATGCGGATACCCGACCGATCGTATCCAGTGCCGCATGAACAGTCATTGCTGAATCGATTTCTCAAAAAGATAAGCCCGCCATTACTTGAAAAAAGCAAAAGGCGTTCATTGACTTGCTGAGGTCAATGAACGCCTGCTTCATCATTATTCAATTTTCCGTCTTTGCTTTGCTGAGCGTGACCGCTGTTGAAAACTCTCGAAAATATCCGTCAGCACAAAACAGGGCCAAGGCGGCTTTTCACGGTTTCATTGGCGCATATGCAGGCCGTCTGCCGGACAGGGGCGGCGACCCCGCGCTTTTCTTACACCTTCAGGATCACCGCCAGCATCCGTGCCGGCGCTTCCGACCGATTCTCGATGGCGTGAGACACGCCGCTGTGGGCATAGGATGCGTCCCCGGGCCGCAGCTCGGTCTCCCTGCCGTCCTCGATCAAGGTCAGCACGCCCTCCAGCAGATAATAGACCTCGGCGTCGCCATCGTGAACATGGGGCCCGATGGAGTCACCGGGATCAAAGAAAAACTCGGTGAACAGCGTGGCAGAGCCGAACATGGCATCGGGCTCGATGATGTGCCGGTTTTCCAGCCGACCGTTGCCGCCCCAGATGTTGTCCCGCACCTGTACCCTCTGCGCTTCCTTGCGAATGACCATAAGCAAAACCTCCCGTGATCGCTTTTCTCTTACAGCATACCAGAAACGCCCGAAAAATCAAGTCCTTCACTTCGTTGTGGCAAAAAAGAGGTGCGAATTATTACACTGACATGTTTTAGTTTGATCACGAATGTGTCCATGAAAACAGCTTAGAATTAGTAATTAAAAATCTCCAAAACATATGTTTTCTTGGCGTAATTATCATACAGGCTATGAGCTCCCCTTATATTTTTGAACGTTTCGTTTACTTGTAATCCGTTTTGGGAAATCAATCCAGAATCAACTATACAACCGGTTTCTTTATCAGTCAAAGTCCAAGAACCTTTGATTGCGTATAGATTGCCTGTACCATTCCCGGTTTTACCCCGCTAAAGTAGAAATCAATCTTTACTCCATTAGAATGTTCCTTAACCGTATATGTAACACTTGTAATTCTGGCCGATGAGTAAATTTCACCATTATACTTATACCAAGCCACTTCCACAGGTAGATCTGGCAATTCGATGACAAGTCCAGTTTGTCCCGGAATGTTTGCGCGCCGTGCACTGGAGTAATCGCTGTAGGTTGTTTTGCCATTTGAAATTACATACGCGCGCACTTTGAACTGGTAGCTTTTTCCTGCTTCTCCACTAAATGTATATGTTCTCGTCTCGGCATTGGTGATGGTTGTTATCTTTGTATAATCGCCATATTCACTTTCGGAAACATATAGTTCAAATCCACTTACCAATGTATCGTGGAAGCCCCAGGAAAGCGTGATTTGATCGTCGACTACTGAGCTATCATAAAGCAGAGGCGTTGCAACGATAATGTCTTCAGTGGTATGATCATCCGGTTTTAGATTGCTTCCCTCAGAGGATTGCTCTGTGGTTGACGGCATCAATGTAAGGCCGATAGCTTGTGCAAGTGTGACCGCAAAACCGTTTAGCTTTACAGATAATGCGTTGTTTGAAATGATTGCCACATCACCGCGCAAAAAAGGAATCCGATCAGACTTATATTGACTATTCGTCAGCCCGATACTGTCCGACAACTCCCACGCTTTATCCCACTGGAAGTCCGTGCCGCTCTCATAGCCAAGCGCGCGAAGGACAAAGGTGATGTACTGCGATGCGGAGATTGCCGTGCTGCCGCCAAAGGTCGTTGCGCCTGTGCCTGTGGTCAGCCCGTTTGCATAGGCATAGCCAACATAAGGCTTGGCCCAGTCCGCGACATCGGTAAAGGGGATATTCCAGGTGCCGGACTTTGCTTCCTCCTCTTTGCCCAGCAAGCGCACCAGCATGGTCACGGCCTCATTGCGGGTCGGCACTCGATCAAGGTCGAAATTTGGGGTTCCATCCGCATTGGTACCCGTTCCCTGAAACAGCCCTAATTCGTAAAGCGCATTTGCCGCAGTGACCGCATCGTCACTTGCCGCAAGAGCCGTTGGAACAATCGCAGAAAACATTGCCAGGATCAGCACAAGACTAAGAATTCGTTTTCCTTTCACTGTTGACACCTCATTTCATCAAATTTATTTATGGATAGCCGCATTCAGAGGCCTTTTTGCATGGCCGCCGTCCCCCCTTCTCGGCCTCTGATAAAAAGTGCGCCTACCGAAGCAGGCGCACAAAAAACGCAAGCTCCGATAGTCGCCAAACTAACTGATATAAGAGCCCT